>JBATLA010000419.1:0-1982 GCA_049669945.1 Polyangiales bacterium
GGTGAGATCGCTAGAGTTCGATCTTCGCCGTCACGTTGCTTTCAAAGCGGCTCGCGACTTGGTACGAATAATCGAAGTTACTCCTGCTCGGCCCTTGCCTACGCCCACGCCATGTGCGGTAGCGCGAGCCCGAAGGGCGAAGCCCGGCGCCGAAGGCGCCGCCAAGCCCCAGCAAAGCGCAGGGGCGCGGAGGGAGGACTACGGGTGGGGGTAGGAGATAGGGGGGGGGTGGTGGGGCGGGACCAAGTGCCCGCCGAAGGCGTCCGGGTGGGTCGGACGTAGTTGAACCTACGCGCTGACGAACTGCTTCAACGCAGCGTCCCCGTGCACGCTCCGGAGCTTCCGAAGGGCCAGGGCCTGTAGCTGTCGGATGCGCTCACGGCTCAGACCGAACTCGCGACCGATCTCCGCCAGCGTGTGCGATTCCTTTTCGCCGATGCCGAAGCGCATTCGAATGATGCGTTGTTCGCGCGGGTTGAGAGTCTCGAGCGCGCGCATGACCGACTTGGAGAGGTCCTCGCCGATGACGGAATCCATCGGGGTTCCGGCCTCATCGTCTGCGATCAGGTCACGGAGCTCGCTGTTGCCGTCGTTTCCGACCGGCATCTCGAGCGAGACCGTGTCGCGCGAGATCATCAGCAGGTTGGCGACCTGATCGGTCGGGAGCTTCATTCGCGTCGCGATTTCGGCTGGCGACGGCTCCCTGCCGAGCTCGCCGGTGAGCTTGCGGGTCATGCCCGTCACCTTGGTCAACAGCTCGCAGGCGTGAACCGGGATACGGATCGTGCGGGCTTGGTCTGTCGTGGCGCGCGCCATCGACTGACGGATCCACCACGAAGCGTAGGTCGAGAGCTTGTAGCCACGACGGTAGTCGAACTTATCGATCGCGCGCATGAGCCCCATGTTGCCCTCCTGGATCAGGTCCATGAAGGGGAGGCCGCGCTTGAGGTACTTCTTCGCGATGGCCACGACCAAGCGGAGGTTCGCCTCGACCATCTCGGACTTCGCGCGCTCGACATCCCCGTGGGCCGCCGAAACCAGCTCGTGCAGCTTGCGGAGCTTGTTCACCGAGAGGCCGGAATCGGTTTCTGCCTTCTTCCGCGCCGCGGGGCCTTCCTCACACGCCTCGACGTAGGACGCGAGCGAACAAAGGATCGCCTCGAATGTCGGATCGATGACCGCCTCGCGAACCGCGAGGTCGCCGGTGGACACGCGTTCCCGAACCTCTTCGATTTGATCGAGGTGGAGATTGTCCTCGAGCACGGCGTCGTAGATCGTCTGGCGGCCGCGTTCGATCTGGCGCGCGAGCTCGACCTCGCCTTCACGCGTGAGCAGGCTTACGGCTCCCATCCAATCGAGATAGGTCTGCACCGGCTCGGCGCTTAGAAGGTTGGTCTTCTCAGCCTGTTTGGTCGCGCGGCGTCTATCGGCCCGGCGGTTGCGCCCGGGCTTCACGGTCATCTCGACGCCCGCGGCCTCGATCCGCCGAAGGAACCTACGAACCGTACCGGGCGTCGCGCCTATCTTCGCGATGACCTCCGAAGCCTCATCGTAGGTGATCCAGCCTCGGGCCTTCACCGATTCGATCACTTCGTTGATAATGGTGGCGTTACTGGACGTTTCTGCTGACATTGCTGATTCTCCGTGGTCTGTAAGCGTGTGGTACCACCAGGCTGGAAAATTAGCAACCATATGATCAAAAAAATCTAGTTACACGGTGAGCGGAACATCACGCGAGTGGAGCGGCCCGGACGAGAGAACCCTCTCTTGGGGAATGCTCGTGCTGATTGAATGCTCATTCATTTTCGGCTTGCTCCTTATCGGGGGCACCCTCTAGGATTGCCCGCGCATGCCTGAAGAACAGCGCTACCCAGTGATGCGGTCGAAGGTCGACCCAAAATCCGAGACCTTCCAATCCAATCGCGCGGGCAATCTAGAGGCGCTCGAGGAGGTCGGTCAGGCACTCGCCAAGGCGAACGGTG
>JBATLA010000420.1:0-1736 GCA_049669945.1 Polyangiales bacterium
GCTCGTGTTCGCGCTCGGGCGCGATGACCTCGAAGGCCCCGTCAACCTGGTGGCGCCGACGCCCGTGACGAACGCCGACTTCACCGCGACCCTCGGTCGCGTGCTCAAGCGTCCGACACTGATTCCAGTGCCCAAGTTCGCACTTCGCCTGGGTGCGGGTGCAGAGATGGCCGACGAGATGCTCATCGGCGGGTCTCGGGTGATCCCCGCCGCCCTTCGCGCGCACGGTTTCGAGTGGGAGCATCCGACGCTCGAACCTGCGCTGCGCTCACTCCTGTAGCGCGAAGGTCAAGCGACAGCGTCGCCGTCGAGCTCGATGAGGGTGATCTCCGCCGGCGCGGCGATGCGCATTGGTGGGCCCCAGTAGCCGGTCCCCGAGCTGACGTAGATCTGGGAATCACCCCGGGAATGCAAGCCCGAGAGGAAGGGCTGGACCAGGCGGGTCAGCACCCCGAAGGGGAAGATCTGCCCGCCGTGCGTGTGCCCCGAGATCTGCAGGTCGACGCCATGCTCCCGCGCCTCGTCGAACTGGACCGGCTGGTGGGCCAAGAGCACGACCGGCTTGCTGGTGTCACGCCCAGCCATCGCGCGCGGCATGTCCGCGCCATGTCCATTGCCGAACTGGTGCGCCGTCCAATCATCGACCCCGGCGATGTGGATGGTTTCACCGTCCTTTTCGAGCGCGATGTGCTCGTTGCGAAGCGTGCGGATGCCGATGCTCCGAAGAAAGCCGAGCCACGAATCCGCCCCGGAGTAGTACTCGTGATTGCCCGTCACGAAGTATGTTCCAAGGGCCGCTTCGATGTTGCCGAGGGGCGCCACGGCGTGACCCAAGTCGTCCACGCTTCCGTCGATGAGGTCGCCGGTAATCGCGACGATGTCCGGTTCGAGCGCGTTCACCTTGCGGACGACGTCCTCGACGAACTCGCGGCCGATCGTCAGGCCGACATGCATATCGCTGAGCTGCACGAGTCGAAGACCGCTGAGCGATTCGGGAAGCTTCTTCAGCCGTACTGGTACGCGCTTCACCTCGACGGGACGAATCGCCGACCAGACGCCCCACCCGGAGAGAGCCAAGCCGAGCGCACCGGCTCCACCCGCGAGCAGCTGGGCCAGGAACTCCCGGCGCCCGCCGCTGACGGAGGTCATGCTTGCGTACTTGACCCAGCCATAGCGCGCGAGCTCTCCGCCCCAGAGCAGCACCAGCAGCACGAACATCGAGCCCATCCAGATGTAGCCGACCCAGGAGACGGGAATCGCGATGTTTCGGGGAAGTGTGCGCCACGCCATCATCGATGCGGGGATCGAGAACGCGAGCAAGATGAGGGCAAGGGTGGCGATTTGGCGCCAGGGTGCCGGAAGCATCGGATCGCGGATCAGCCGGGCCCACAGGTAGTAGTGGGTTCCAAGCGTCAGACCGAAAATGACGCCGAAAAAAATGAGGATGCGACCGAGCGACATGAGAGACGAACTACGAGCGCATAAGGATGGTGCGTCAGGGCGTCAAGTTGCTGCTTGGCCAGGCACCGACGGGTCGGGCGAGTCGTAGCGCTTCTTGCTGTCCTCGAGGTGGGCGACCAAGCGCTCGCTGACCTCCTGGTGGCGCAGAGCAACGATTCGGGCTGCGAGGAACGCGGCGTTCTTCGCTCCGTCGACTCCGACCGTGGCGACGGGCACCCCCGGTGGCATCTGGACGGTTGCGAGCAGCGCGTCGACGCCCTGGAGCGCCCCTGAGG
>JBATLA010000421.1:0-9114 GCA_049669945.1 Polyangiales bacterium
GCATTGCGCCTCGCGAGACGGATGCTGTCCGCTTGATCGCGGGGAGCGGCCCGACGAGCCCGAGGTCGACGCCGGGCGCGGCCGTCGGCTGGGACCGGTGCGCGCCACGGAAACAACCGATGAATCAAGCCGGACCAAACGTTGACACCCGCCATGCTCTCTCCAGTCGATCGAAAATAGAACATGTTATAGTTTCGTTCAAGCCGATGCCCAGCAAACCAAACAGCTTTGAGCACAAACTGCCGCCGCGTGTAGTGAGGGCCGTGCAGCGCTTCATGGAGAGCAGCGTTCTGAACCGCTGGGCGGACGCCACCGAAGCGCACCTTCATCAACCCGCGCGTCAGTTCGACCCGGAGTTCATGCGCAAGCTCGTCCCGAAGATGGAAACGTTCGCGCGCTACTTCGACGCGGAGGTGCGCGGAATGGGGCGTGTGCCGAAGAGCCCAGTGCTCCTGATCGGCAATCACTCGGGCGGCATCGTCACGCCGGACACGAGCGCGGTCTACGTGGCGTGGTACCGGACGCGCGGCTTCGATGACCCGCTGCTGGGCTTGGCCTTCGACGGGATCTTCGGCGTTCCCGGATGGCGTGAGCTCATGCGAAAGATTGGGCAGATGCCCGCCAGCATGGACAACGCGGAGGCCGCGCTCGGCGACGGGAGCTCCGTGCTGCTCTATCCCGGCGGCTCTTACGAAGTGTTTCGACCTTGGAAAGAGCGGAACCGCATCGTCTTCAACGACCGCAAAGGCTTCATCCGGCTCGCACTCAAGGCCGGCGTTCCTGTCGTTCCGGTCGTCGGTCACGGCGGACACGAGACGACGTTCGTTCTCACCCGTGGCGAGCGGCTCGCGAAGCTGCTGAGCGCGCAGCGCGTCCGGATGGACGGCGCGCCGATCATGTTCCAGGTGCCGTGGGGCGTCTCTCTCCCTGCCCTACCCGGTGTTCCGCTCCCTGCGCGGATCACGGTCCAGGTGTGCGAGCCACTCGACTGGACGCGCTTCGGCCCCGAGGCGGTGGACGACCCTGAGGTGCTCGACCGCTGCTACGAGGAAATCACCTCGGTGATGCAGGCGACGCTCGATGCGCTCGCCCTGGAGAACCCCCGACCGCTGCTGAGTCGCCTTCGCTCACGGAGGGCGTGAGTTGTTTCTCGGGGCGCCGACGATTTCCTGGTTGTTCCTCGGTGTGAGCGTGATCGGCGCCGTGTTCACGGCCAACGCGTTCGTCCCCGTCCGGCGCGTGCCCGCCTTGTTCATGCC
Organism: Polyangiales bacterium; assembly: GCA_049669945.1. Taxonomy (GTDB): domain Bacteria; phylum Myxococcota_A; class Polyangia; order Polyangiales; family Houyiibacteriaceae; genus SG8-38. The sequence continues at coordinate 1,260 of JBATLA010000421.1, forward strand.
AAGCTTCTTCGGTTCGTGGCTCACTGCGGAGCTCGCGATGCACCATGTGCTCTGGCAAGCGATCGCCACCCTAGTGTTCGTCAACTTCGGCGCGCTCGCCGGCCTCCCTGGCTGGGCCGGGCTCTTCGTCACGCTCGGTTCGTGGATCGGCCTGGTCGTGCTCTTCGGTGATGGCCGCCGCGCGCAAGAGACGTTTGCGGCTTCCCTCGCTGGCATCGAGACCGTTCGCGAAACGCTGCGGGTCCCGCGCAAGCAAGTGTTGCTGCCCTTTTCAAAGAAGCGCCGCGGCGTGAAGGTCACACGCGACCTCGTGTATCGCCGTATCGCCGGCATGGTTCTGAAGCTGGACGTCGTCGCCCCTGCCACAGACGGCGCCAATCGTCCGGCCATCTTGCAGATCCACGGCGGATCCTGGGTGATGGGCGACAAGCGCGAGCAAGGTTGGCCGCTGCTCTCGCACCTCGCCGCAAACGGCTGGGTCTGCTTCAACCTCAACTATCGCCTGAGCCCGGGCGCGACGTTCCCCGACCACCTGATCGACCTCAAGGCCGGTCTCGCGTGGATTCGCGAGCACGCCGACGAATGGAACATCGATCCGGACTTCATCGCGGTGACCGGCGGGTCCGCAGGTGGTCACCTCGCCGCGTTGATGGCCCTGACCGCCAACGACCCAGAATACCAACCGGGCTTCGAAGCGGCAGACACTTCAGTCCAAGCGGCAGTCCCGATCTACGGCGTCTATGATTTCACGAGCCGCCTCGGGACCACCCGGCTGCCGTTCTGGTACCGCCGCCTGGAGCAACAGATCATGAAGGCGTTCCAAAGCGAAGAGCCCGAGAAGTTCCGCCGCGCCTCACCCATCGACCGGATCCACCCCGATGCGCCGCCGTTCTTCATCGTCCACGGAGACCGTGACACCCTCGCCCCGGTCGAAGAGGCCCGCTACTTCGCCGATGAGCTCCGCCAGGTCTCGAAGGCGCCGGTCATCTACGCCGAGCTCAACGGCGCCCAACATGCCTTCGACTTGTTCTGCTCGCCTCGCACCGCCCACATGCTCGTGGCCGTCCTCAAATTCCTCGACGCCACGCACGCGTCCGCCTCCGGCGAGCAGGCTGAGAGGCCTCTAGCGGATGGTGGAGTTGGTTACCTGGGGGTCCCCGTTGGCTAGGACGAAGATGCCCGGGTAGCCCGCGGTTTCGAAACCATCGCTCGGGTTGTCCTCGAGCACCGAGTCTTCAATGACGAGTCGGCCACTGCGATCGTTGCTGACGAAGAAGACCGCGCCGCCTCCCTCGTTGGCGCTGTTGTTGGCCATGAGGGTGCCGCAAAGCGTCAGCGTGAAGGTGTTGCCGTCGTTGTAGATCGCGCCGCCGCTCCCGCCACCCGGGGTTCCCCCACGCTGCGGGTTCGCGCCGAAGCCGATCGCTTCGTTGTTGGTGAACGCGCTGTTGATGACCGTGTAAGAAACACCGATCGCGCTCAGCGCGCCGCCGTTCGAACAGACGTTCCCGAGCTCTCCCTCGCCGCCAAACGTGCTGTTGACCACGTAGACAGGCCGATCTTCGTGCTGGTCGAAGACGCGAATCGCCCCACCGCCGACATCGGGCCCGACGTCGTGACACAGGTTGTTGAAGAAGCGCGAGTTGACCACCTTGAATCGCCCGCCGCGAACGAAGATGGCGCCGCCCCCATCACTCTCGGCCTTGGCATTGCCGTCGACGAAGGTGAGATTCTGGACGCTGAGGCGCGGATGGTCCTGGTCGTTGCAATGCGAGGTCGTCCACACCTGGTCCTGGTCGCAGGTGTTCATGTAGAGAATCCGAACGCGCCCACCGCCGCTCAGCGTCACCTTCCCGCCACCATCGATCACGACGTCCGGGTTCTGGTCGTTGAACACTTTGGCGGTGCGATCGAGCGTGATGACGAGCGGCTCGGGCCCGCAGTCGAACGTAATCACGCCGCCGCGCGCCACGGCTTCGATGAACGCGTCGGGCGTACAGCTGGCCGGGGTCCCATCTCCGATGACGGTGTCTGGGTTCGACACGTCTGCCTCCTGAGCCTCCGCTGGCACGCTGCAGCTGCCATCTCCGTTGCCCGTAGTGGGCCCATCGGTCGGATTGGTTCGCGGATCAGCCGGTGCGGCGTCCCCACATGCAGACAATGCAAGAACGGCCGCTGCCCAGCAGCATGCCCAAGAGACTCTAAGCACGGCGATTCCCCCTTTTTCAACATAACGGGCCCGTCGGGCAGCGCCAAAGGCGATCGCCTGGCGGCGTCGGGTCGGATCTGCCAAGACGCGCGCTCACCGCAGGGCGGTGGGGGTATCCGCGTGCAGGAAAAGATTCGAAATGTGGCGATTATCGCCCACGTTGACCACGGCAAGACGACACTCGTCGATGCCATGTTGCATCAGACTGGCGTGTTCCGCGCCAACGCCGAGGTGCGCGATCGGGTGATGGATTCCAACGACCTCGAGCGCGAGCGCGGCATCACGATCTTGGCCAAGCACGCCTCGATTCGCTGGAAAGACTACAAGATCAACCTCATCGACACCCCGGGTCACGCCGACTTCGGCGGTGAGGTCGAGCGCACCCTTCGCATGGCCGACGGCGCGCTCCTTCTCGTCGATGCCGCCGAGGGCGCCCTTCCCCAAACCCGTTTCGTCCTGTCGAAGTGCATCGAGCTCGATCTCCCGGTCGTCTGCGTCGTCAACAAGATCGACCGAAGCGATGCGCGGCCGGACGAAGCGCTCAACGAGGTATTCGACCTCTTCTGCGACCTCGGCGCCACAGACGAGCAGGCGGACTTCGCGCACGTCTACGCGATCGGAAAAGACGGCATCGCGAAACTCGAGCTCGCCGACGAATCGAGCGACCTCACGCCGCTCTTCGAAACACTGGTCGAACGTCTCCCGGCGCCCGAGGGAGAAGCGGACCTTCCGCTTCAGCTCTTGATCCACAACACGATCCACGACGAGTACATCGGACGCGTCGCGATCGGACGCGTGCGCAACGGCACGATCAAGCCGCCACAAATGGTGGCGATCATCGGCAAGGACGGGACGGTCGAGCGAAAGGTCGGCGCCTTGTGGGGCTTTGAAAGCCTCGAGCGCGTGCGCATCGAAGAGGCCTCGGCGGGCGACATCGTCGCCATCTCGGGGATCAACGAGGTCCACATCGGGGACACCATTACGCCGACCACGCACCCGATTCCGCTCGAGCGAATCAGCGTCGAAGAGCCAACGATCAAGATCCGCTTCATGGTCAACACCTCTCCGTTTGCCGGGCGGGTCGGCGACTACGTCACCTCGCGGCAGGTTCGCGAGCGCCTGCTCAAAGAAGCGCAGCGCAACATCGCGATGCGCGTCGAAGAGACCGAAGAGGCGGATTCGTTCATCGTGTACGGTCGCGGCGAGCTCATGCTTGCGATCCTGGCCGAGACGATGCGGCGTGAGGGCTACGAGTTCGCACTCGGCATGCCTGAGGTCGTCGTTCGCGAGGTGGATGGCAAGAAGTGCGAGCCTGTCGAGACCGTCGTCGTCGACATCCCGCAATCCCATGTGGGCACCGTGACCCAGCTCCTCGGCGACCGCCGCGGCGTCATGGGCAAGATGAACCCCATCGGCGCCGACCGCGTGCGCGTCGAGTACCGCGTTCCGTCACGCGGCCTCATCGGTTTCCGGTCGCTCTTCATGACTGAAACGCGCGGTGAGGGGCTTCTCAACACGATGTTCGAAGGATGGGACCCATACGCCGGCCCGCTCCTTCGCCGAAAGAACGGCGCCATCGTCTCAGACCGCAAGGGCACCACGACCCCTTACGCCCTCTTCAATCTTCAGCCCCGCGGCAACCTCTGCATCGGTGCGGGCTCGAACGTGTACGAGGGCATGATCATCGGCGAGCACAACCGCCCAAGCGACCTCGACGTGAACTGCACGAAAGAGAAGAAGCTCACCAACATCCGCGCAGCCGGCCGCGACGAGAACGTCGTCCTCATTCCGCCGCGCGAGCTCAGCATCGAAACCGCCCTCGACTGGATCGACCAAGACGAGCTCGTCGAGGTCACCCCGGACGCCGTGCGTGTCCGCAAATCCATCCTCGAGTGCAACCGCCGCCCGAAGCGGGAAGCCACCGGCAAGGGCTAGCCGCAGGGCATCGCTTCAGACACTGTGTGTCAGGCCGCGGGCGCCGACTTGCCGCTGGACCTGGTGAGCTGTTCGGCCGGAACGAATCTCGTAGGGATGCTGTTCTTTCGCATGGGGCGCTGCTCGCCCAGAAGCTCTTCTTGGATCCACCTGCGGAAGGCGTTCACTTTCTCGAACCCCTTCGGGACGTCTTCGTAGAAGCGGTACTCGCCCTTCTCGAAGAACACGCGCCGATCTTGCGTGTGCAGGTACCAGGTCTGCGCGATCGCGGCCCAGGGGTACACCATGTTCATGAAGGTCTTGATGTCGAACTTGGCTTTCCATTGCCGGGGTTCCATGTACATCGCCACTGTCCACTCCGTCACCTCGTCCTCGATGGGCGTCGTGCAGTGGATCATTCGGGCTTCGAAGTCACCGACTTGAACAAAATTGATGTGAATGCCGAGGCCATGGAAGTCCGTGTCCATGCGGGTGTCCATTTCGTCTCCATCGACCCCCTTCACCTTGAAGGGCCCAATCTTTGGGGCCGGGACTCGCATCGTGTTCTTCGTCCTGAACCGCTGCTTCTCGTGATAGACCTTCAGCTCGGACTTGTATCGACTGGCTCCGTGCAAGTTCATGAAGTGCAAGTCGTCGATGATGTTCTCGTGCAACGGCGCCATGTGCGTGGGCGTGATCGAGCGGGCAAAGAACCGTCGCGGAAACCTGCTCACGTCGGGCAAGTCGAGCTCCCAGGTCGGCACACCGACACCGTTGTCGCTGCTGGCGTCGAACCAGAACATGACCAGATCGTTTACCTCCACCACGGGGTGGCATGGAATGCACTTGCTCGGGTCTTTGCGAAACTCGGTGGGCCCGCTCTGCGGCACGCCGTTGTCGTACGCGTAGTTGTGGTAGGCGCAGGTGATCTTTCCGTCTTTGACCTTCCCTAGCGGCGCGAAGAGGCCGTCCATGTGAGGGCAGCGGTTCGAGTGGATCACCGGCTTGCCTTCCGCGTTGCGGTAGGCGACGAGATCGAGCCCATTCAATTTCTTGTGGACGATCTCGCCCTCGCCGAGGTCTTTGGCGGGCACGAACAGGTACCACCCCGAGAAGTACCTCGGGAACTTGCCGTACCGGCGCTCGTAGTCGCCCTTCGGTAGGAACAGCTGTGAGTCCTTGAGGAAGTTGTGGGCGAAGAGACGCGCAACGAACTGCGCGAAGAATGCTTTGGTTTCTACGTCTTTGATTCTCATCGACTTGCTCCTGAGCCGGGGCCGCAGACACACGCCACCCGAACAAGCGTTAGCCTAACGACCGTTAGGTATCTTGTTCATGCCTTCAGGTCAAGCTCGAAACGTCGTCGGGAGGCTGGACGCGCCGCTCGGGGCGGTGGTAGTGGCTGGCGCAATGGGCGAGAGCAGCACCCGAGAGCGCTTGCTCCAGGCCGCGGCCATGGAGATCGCGCGGCACGGCTTCAAGGGGGCTTCCCTCCGCGGTGTTGCAGCGCTCGCGGACATCCGCGCGGCGAGCATTTTCCATTTCTTTCCGGGGGGGAAGGAAGAGCTGGCCCGCGCGATGCTCGCGCACATCATGGAAACTATCGCGACTCGCATGACGCCCACGATTGATGCCGGATCCAATCTTGCACCAGCGGATCTCATCGTGCGGTGCGCGGCTGAGCTGTGGGATTTCATGGCGGAGCACCCAGAGTATGCGGGTGCCCTGATGCGCGAAGCCTTCCAGCCGGACGAGGAAGCGATCGCAGATGTCCTGCGCGAGAACGGTCAACGCATCGTAGAGCTGGCGACCGCCTACTTCGAATCTGCCCAGGCTTCCGGCAAGCTCGGCAACTTCAACGTTCAGCGCTTCCTTTTTCGCCTCGCGTCGTTCACCGTCACGTTCCATGCCTCTCCCACCATGCGGCGCTACATCCTCGGCCCGGGCTACTCGGAACGAGATGAGCGAGACGCGTTTCTCGAATCGATTCGCGCGGAAGTAAGCGGCGACGCCCAGGGATGATGTCGATGCAAGGCAAGAACGTGATGATCACCGGTCCGACGGAGGGGATCGGTCGCGCCACGGCGTTCGCCCTCGCGAAACGGGGCGCGCGACTTCACTTGCTCTGTCGCAACCCGAACAAAGCGGACGCGCTCCGCAATGAGCTCCGCTCGAGGCACGGCGAGATCGACGTAGAGCTCTACCTCGCCGACCTCGGAGATTTCGCCGAGATCCGCGAAGCCGCGCGCGGGTTCATGGAGCGAAACGAACCACTCGACGTCTTGATCAATAATGCCGGCGTGATCAATACACGCCGGATCCTGCTCGACAACGGGCAAGAGCAGATGTTTGCCGTGAATCACCTCGGACACTTCTTGCTCACGACACTGCTGCTCGATGCGTTGGAACGGGCCGAGCAGGGTCGGGTCGTCGTGGTCGCGTCCGACGCGTACCGGTTCTGTCGCGGCATTCGTTTCGACGACCTCCAGTGGAACACTGGCTTCAGCGCCTTTCCCACCTATGGACACTCAAAGCTCGCGAACATCCTTTTCGCCCGGGAGCTCGCTGAACGCATGGAAGGCACCCGCGTAACGGCGAACGCACTCCATCCCGGTGGCGTTCGTAGCCAACTTGGTGCGCAAAACAACTGGTACGCAGGTCGCATTCTCGCGTTGGTCAAGCCGTTCTTGCGCACGGCCGACAAAGGCGCGGAGACGAGCGTGTACCTGGCTACGTCGGCCGACGTCACGACGACAAGCGGAGAGTACTTCTACGACTGTAAGCCGAAAAAGACGAAGCCCTCCGCTCGAGATCGAGAACAGGCCAAGAGGCTCTGGGAGCTGAGCGACCGACTAACGGCCCCGCCCTCAGGGTGAGCGGGCAAACACCATCACGCCATGGCCTTAGACGAGGGACGTCAGACGCACGGCCGGAGCAGGCCCCAGCGTCATCGGGACTACCGGTGATTGGTGTGCTGATCGGGAGATCCGCCGCAGACTCCCGGGCACGGAGGAGAAATTCAACCGCGTTGTCCCACCCGACACAATGCTCCGATACCGGCGACTGACGTCCATCGAGTCACGATAATGCAATCGCTGTGCCACGATTTGGCAGCCAAAAACCCATTCTGTTCGCGGCAGGCACAGGAGTCGTGGCGAAGAATCTTCGCGAGCCGGGCGATGGCCGCAGCGCTTGCGCACGTTGCGACGGGGGCCGCCGGCGGTTCATCATGGAGGCGCTGTGACCCAATCGAGAGACGAGGATGCCAAGCGCCGCTCCTTCAAAGATGCGTTTGGCGAGGTCGAGCCCCTTCGGGGCAACTCGGCCAAGCGGGTCGTGCCGGTCCCAGATGTGAAGCCGGCCCGTGCCGGAGGGCGCCCGCTTGCACCGGGCAGCCCCCTCGAGCCCCTCAGCGTCGAGCGCGAAAGCAACGGCATCATCTCGGGGAGAAGGGTCAAGACCCACGCGAGCATCCTCGACAGCCTCGAGGACCCCTTCCTCGAAGTGGATGCCGAGTGTGATCTTCACGGTCTGACCGCGCGGGAAGCCGAGCGCGAAGCCCGTCGATTCCTCGAGTCGTGCCAGCGCAAGGGGCTGCGCTGGGTCCGCCTCATCGTCGGCAAGGGCCTCCACAGCAAGGGCGGCAAAGGGACCCTTCGAGAGCACATCGTCGGCGCGCTGAGCCAGCGTTCGGCCGCGCGATACGTCCTCGCCTTTCGCACGGCGCCGCAG
>JBATLA010000422.1:0-3877 GCA_049669945.1 Polyangiales bacterium
GGATGACGGCCTGCGGTGGGCTGAGCCCGTTCTCGGTCATTTCGATGTCGATACGGTCGATCAGGACGATGCCGTTGTTGATGACGATGCCGGCGAGCGAGACGATGCCGAGCAGGGTCATGAAGCCGAAGTAGCCCCCAGGCAGGCCCGACCAGTGCACGGCCAGAAGGCCGATCGCTACGCCGACGAGCGCAAACAAAATGGTTGCCAGAACGATGGCAGGTTTGCGCAGCGAGTTGAACTGCCAGACGAGCAACATGAGAATGACCATGCCGGCGATCGGCAGCTTGGCCGCGATTGACGCGTTGGCATCACCAGACCCTTCGACCTCGCCGCCGAGCTCGTAGCGGTAACCGATGCCCCAGGCCTTCTCTTGCTCGTCGAGCCAGGGGGTGAGCTCCGCAATGACGTCGAACGGGGTGACGCCAGCCGCCGTATCGCTGTCGACGGTCACGGTGGGGTAGAGGTCGCGCCTAAGAATCTCCGACGACTCCCACTCGAGCTCGCCGCTGGCGACCTGGGTCAGCGGCACCGAGCTACCGTCTTGGGCGAAGACACTCAGGGTAGCCAGCCGGTCGATGTTGCGTCGGCCTTCGGCGACCGATCGCAAGACCACGGGAATGGTTTTGTCATCTTCGCGGTAGCGCGTGGTTTCGTAGCCGCTCAAGAAGGTTTGAAGCGAGGTCGCTACGTCTTCGTTGGTGATGCCCGCGCGGCGCGCGCGATCGCCGCTCACTTCGATGACCAGCTTTTTCACTTTGGGGCCCCAGTCGTCGCCGACGTTGCGGGTGTCTTCGCGGTCGTTGAGCCATTGCTTCACCTGGTCGGCGATCTCGAAGACCTTGTCGGCGTCCTTCCCCGAGATCCGGACCTCGATCGGCTTTCGCACTGGCGGGCCGTTGCCGAGTGGCCGTATGTGAGGGCGGATATCTGGATATCGCTCGGTCATGTAATGCTCGAGCTGCTCCATCACCTCGGGGACGACCTCAGGCGTCGTCGTGTGAAACATGGTCTCCGAGTAGCGAGGCCTGGGGGCGTCCGGATTGTAGGTGAGCGTGAAGCGGGGCGGACTCGTACTGATGAAGGAGGCCCAGTGGGTCACGCCTTCTTTGTCTTCGTCGGCGCTGAGGTCGCTCTCGATGAACGAGTCCATGTCTTTGATCATGTCCTCGGTCGTCACGATCGAGGTACCCGGGGGGAAGGTGAGCTCTGCGACGAAGAAATTGCTCGCTTGTTGCGGGAAGAAGAGCGCTGGAACCAGCGGGAAGAGCTGCATGCCTCCGTAGAAACCAACCGCTGCGATTGCAATGCTGAGAACGGGATGGCGTAGCACCGCGAGAATGCTTCTCCGGTAGAAGCGATAGAACCTCGAGTTGAACGGCTCTTCGACCTTCTTCGGTTTCAGGAACTTCACGCAGAGGATGGGGATCATGGTGAGCGCGAGCACCCAGGAGACCAGCAAGGTGATGGTCACCACCGAGAAAAGCACGCCGGTGTATTCGCCGACGGCCGATTCGGCGAGCCGGATCGGCAGGAACGCGGCGGCTGTGGTGAGTGAAGCGATCAAGAGCGGGACCCTGAGCTCCTTGGTCGCCGCGAGTGCGGCAGGGACTCCTTTTTCGCCGCCCGCCATCCGCACCATGATCGACTCCGAGACCACGATCGCGTTGTCGACCAGCAAGCCGAGCGCGATGATCAGGCCTGCAAGCGACATCTGATCGAGCTGAATGTCGAACAGGCTCATGACCCACATCGCGATGATCATCGTGGCTGGCACGAGTGTCGCCACCACGAATCCGGTTCGTAGACCCAGGGTCAGCAGCATGATCACGAGGACGATCACGACCGCCTGAACGACGCTATCGACGAAATCACCGACCTTCTTCTCGACGATGGTGGGCTGGAAGTAGGTCTTGTAGAAGTCGACGCCGTGTGGGTATTGCTCCTGGATGAACTGGAAGAACCCCTCGAGCCGGTCTCCGAGTTGGATCAGGTTTCCCCCTTCGGCCATGGAGATCGCGAGCGTCAGGCCAGGGTGACCGTCGATACGAACGAGCCCTTCGGGTGGGTCGACGTAGTCACGGTAGATGTCGACGATGTCTTCGAGATAGACGAGCTCGTCGGTCTTCGGGAGACGAATCACGGTTCGTCTGAGCTCCTCGACCGAGGCGAAATTGCCGCTCGGCTCGAGCGCAATTGATTCCCGGTCGACGTCGATTTCGCCGCCGGGCTGAATGATATTGCGCTGTTGAAGGCTGTCCTTGAGGAACTTGGGCGTCATTCCGAGCTGGCTCAGGACGGCGTTGTTGTACTCGACGAAGAGGCGCTCTGCCTGCGCGCCGAGAATGTCGACCTTGGCGACCGACTCGACGCGTAGGAGCTCGTCGCGAAGGTCATCGGCGATGTCTTTGAGCTGCATGTAGGAGAAACCGTCGCCGGTCATGCTGAACATGATCGGGTACACATCCCCGAACTCGTCGTTGACGTTCGGTCCGATGATTCCCTCGGGTAGATTCGGCGCGACGGCATCGACTTTGCGCCTCAAGTCGTCCCAGATGGGCCGCATCTCTTTGAACTCCTCCCGGATGTTCACGTAGATGACCGACACGCCAGTCCGGCTTTCGCTGTTGACGAAGTCGAGCTCAGGGATCTCTTGGACAGCCTTCTCGATGGGGTCGGTGATTAGCTGCTCGACGCGCGCCGGACTGGCGCCCGGGAAATTGGTCGTGATCATCGCGGTCCGGATGATGAACCCGGGGTCCATTTGGCGCGGCGCGTCCAGATAGGCGCCGACACCGGCAAAAATGAGAACGGCGATCAGCGTGCCCGTCACCGTGCGCCGCTCTAGTGCGAACTCGGTGAGGCTCATGGCGTCTCGGAGGGGCCGACGGGCGCCTGCTCGCTCGGACGGGGAGGCGCGACGTTTGCGGGTTCCGACCCGGGCCTCGGGGGGACTCGGACTTGCAGGCCGTCATAGATGCGGCTCACGCCCGCCGTGACCACCAAGTCGCCGGGCTCCACCCCGGAGTTGATCTCGACGCCGTTGGAAAGGAGCTCACCCACCTCGACCGGGTTTCGATGCACCAGGCCAAGGCCGTCGTCGTCGGTCCGTTCGACCTTGAACACGAAGCGGCCGTCGCGATCCTCGCCAACCGCGCTGGTCGGGAGCGCGTACTTGGACCTGTTCGTCTCCGCGGCCAAAACGAACGTGACGTCGGCTGCCATGCCGGCTCGGACCTGGTCTTGCCCTTCGGTCAACCTCACGATGACCGGGAACGTCGTGGCGCCTGCCGCACTCGACACGCCGACTTCGGTGACGGTGCCTTTGAGCGCCCTTGCTTCCAGTGAATCAAAGCGGGCTAGTGCCTCGGCCCCCTTCTTGATGCTGCGAATCACCGACGCAGGGACCGACACAGCCACTTCGATTTGATCGCCGGCAAGCAGTGTCGCCACCAGTGCGCCGGCCTGCACGTACTCGTTGACTTCGATGTCGACGGTGGCGAGCGTGCCCGCTTCGGGCGCCTTCAGGTGCGTGTAGCCGAGCTGTCGTTGGCTCAAGCGAATCTGCTGGTTCGCGGCTGCGAGGGAGGCCCTGGCCGAGTCGTAGGTGGTGCGGTCTGCATCGAGATCCTGCTTCGAGACGTTTTGGTTTTCGTACAGAGCTTGCGTTCGCTGGTAGGTCGCCTTGGCGTTGCGTTCCTGGGCGCGGGCCTGCGCTGCGCTCGCCTGAGCGTTCTGGAGCTGAAGCGAGAAGTCCGTCGGATCCATCCGCGCGATCGTCTGGCCCTTTTTGACCACGTCTCCGACGTTGACGGGTACGTCGAGCACTTGCCCGGAAACCTGGAAGCTGAGCCGGCTTTCCTGCCCCGATCTTGCC
>JBATLA010000423.1:0-1783 GCA_049669945.1 Polyangiales bacterium
CCCCAGGCCCTCGGCGAACCAGCGCTTGTAGGGGCCGCCGCTCAGGTACCAAGCGAACTGATCGAGTGTAGATGGATCGCAGATGTTGAGCGCGGGATCTTGCGATGCTCGGAGCGGGATGTAGACAAACACGAGGCTCCCGAGGAGCGCAGCGATCGCCGCGACGGCCATCCGCTTGTGGCACCTACCGTTCAGCCAAACCAGCCACGCGAAACCGAGGCCCAAGGTCGCGATGGAGAGATGAAGCCCCAGCGAGAGTCCGGCGATGAATGCGGCTAGGAAGGTGAGGGTGCGCCGCCTCTCGCGGATTCCGCGAAGCAGTAGATACGAAACGAGCGCTGCGGCCGCGAGGGCTGGACAGTAGACTTCTGCTACCACCGCGTTGCCCCAGAACACGCTTCCTGTCCCGAGCATGGCGGCGCCGATCGCCGCTGGTCCGCGATCCAAGCCGAGCTCGCGTCCCAGCAAGAACACGAACGCGACTGCTGTGGCGGCAAAGGCCGCGCTCATCGCGTTGACCGCGATCGCGGGCTCGACCGGAAGCCAGGTGAACAGGTGAGCCAGCCAGGTGTAGAGGGGGTAGCCCGGGGGATGCGTGATCCCGAGCGTGGCCCCGGCGGTCACGAGCTCCGCGCTGTCGTACCAGAACACCGTCGGGCAAAGGGTTGCGAGGTAGAGCCAAAAGAACGCGGTTCCGAGCCCTATGGCGCCCGCCAAGTCCCAGTTCGTCGCGTTGGGCCGATCGGGCATGAGCCCGGCATTCTAGCGGTAGGAGCGAACCGGGCGACTAACAGCCGGGCGCTGGGTGTGAACAAGCTCACAAAACGGTCGCCCGAAATGCGTTTATCCCAACAATTCTGGCGAACTCGACGAGGTCGGCGTTGACGGGCGCACCCCTATTGAGGGTAGACTGGCTGCTCTGCTGCCCGCAGTGTTGCCCAGTGGTTGAGCGACTCAATCCGCCTGGCTTCGTACCGAGGAAAACGATGACCCATTGGAGCTTGTCTAAAGCGTTTGCTTGTTCCCTTGCCCTTGCCCTGACCGGCATCGGTTGCACCACCGGGGGTGACTCCGACGGCGGCGTCGAGTGCCTGACGGCGCTTCGCCTGAATCTGGAAATCGCCGACGGAACGACCATCGATGAGGTCGAGTACGAGATCACCGGGAACGGGATGATGCCCATGGGTGGCACCATCAACACGAGCGCGCCTGGCTCCACAGCGTCCGTCGAGCAGTTCGGCATCTCGCCCGGACAAGACTACCTCGTCACGATGGTCGCCACCTCCACCGATGGCTCGACCATGTGCGGTGGCGCGGCGACCTTCGACGTGGGCGTCGGCGTGAGCACCGAGGTCGATGTATTGTTGAACTGCAAGGGCACGGAGCGCTTCGGTGGCGTTCGCGTGAACGGCAAGCTCAACGTCTGCGCCGTGCTCGACAAAGTCGTCGTCGCGCCATTGCAGACAGCAAGCGGATACGCGCTCGACGTGCGTGCACTCGGAAGCGATGAAGAAGGCGACGAGGTCGCGTACAGCTGGACCGCGACCGGGGGCGCGTTCGACAACCCGGACGCAGAGCAGACCGTCTTCATCTGCGGTGAGGCGTCTGAAGAAGAGCTTACGATCGAAGTCTCCGATGACGGCTTCGAGTACTGCATCGACTCGTGGACCGTGCCGGTCAACTGCGTTGACGACGACGGCGCCGGTGGCAGCGGTGGTGCCGGCGGTACGGCTGGCGGCGGCGGCACTGGTGGCACGGCTGGCGGCGGTGGAAACGGCACTGG
>JBATLA010000424.1:0-4404 GCA_049669945.1 Polyangiales bacterium
GTCGTACGCCTCGTGGACCCGGACTTCCGTAACCACGCGAATCATCTCTTCGGTCGCGGCACGGCTCGCCAAATGGCCGGCTACGACCCACAGCTTGCCGGGCGGAGCCGCCTGAACGACGCCCGGCTCGGGCTCGACGACGGCGCAATGCGCCGCAGTCACCACGACGCTCGGGGAGATCAGCGCGCCTGAGCAGAATCCTGAAGCGGCGCCGGCATTCCGGATTTCGACGGTCGCGAAGATCTGGGATTCCGCGGCGGCCCACCCTCCGACGATCTGGGCGTCGGTCGCCCCGACTTCATTCCCGAAGTCGAGGCTCGGATCGCCACAGCCGAGGGTTATACCCAAAAGGGCTACATATGCGACCTTGTATGCGTTTGGGGGGAACATGGGACAAGGTAGGCGGGCGTATCATGGTGGCTTCCGTCTTACTAGAGTGAACGGGCGTGGAGTATCGCGGATCCGACGCTTCGGTGAGGTGCCGAACGTTTGCGGATGCTGCACAAAAGTTGGTGCTCGCAGCGAGCAGACGGAGAGTCGTCGCGGGGAACGAATGAACCGTCGCGAGCGCCGCAAAGAACAAACGCTCTGCCGCATCGAGCAAGCCGCATGGACGCTCTTCAAGACGCGCGGATACGAGGCTACCTCCACGCGTGAGATCGCCGACGCAGCAGACATCGCCGCCGGGACGCTGTTCAACTACTTCCCAGAGAAGCGCAGCATCCTGATTCACTTGATGCAGCAACAAATCGATGAGGCGGCCGCCCAGGCCTTCGAGGCGATCCCGACTTCGACCCTCGATCAGGAGCTCACGCAGCTCTTCGAGGCCCTGACACAGTGCTATGCGAATGAACGCCGCTTGAGCCGCGTGTTCGTCAAGGAGCTCTTGTTCACCGACGGCGAGCAACGTGCAGAGTCGGCCGCGTGGACGTTCGGCCTGGTAAAACGAATCGCGGAGCGTGTGCGGGCGGCCCAACGGCGTGGCGAGCTCGATCCGGCTGTCGAGCCGATGAACGCGGCGCAGCAGCTCTTCAGCGCGCACTACTTCGGCTTGGTCACATGGCTCGGCGGCACGATCCCGTCCCGGGCGGCACACGAAGAGCACTTCAAAGCGTCGCTACGCCTGCTCTTGCGGGGTCTTCGCCGAAGCGCGGCTTAGCCGTCGGCTGACATCCAGGACCGCCGCGGCGATTTCTTCGGGCACCTCTTCTTGAAGGAAGTGCCCGGCTTGCGTCTCTGTGAGCGGCGGATCTCCCAACAACGCCTTGGTGCGTTTGAGCGCACGCGCGAGAACCGGGTCGCGTCGCCCCCAGACCATCGCCTTGGGCCCAGCGAAGCCGCCGGCGAGGGACGCGCACTCCTCGAGCGCGGGAATGGACGGATGACCCATTTTGTCCACCGCCATCCGGGCCGTGGCCAACGGCGCAACACGATCGCCAATGTGCCGGAACGGATAGCGATACGCCCGAGCCACGTCGCCACGAATGCTCGACTTGTCGCCTTGAGCCAAGTGCAGCGCGGCTTGCGGCAGCGGCAGCACGCGGAACGCGAAGTCGCTCACCCACGGCATGTGTGAAAAGCGGTGAAACGCAGTCGGCTTGAAGCCGGGACTCGGCGCATCGAGCACTGTGTTCAAGACGACCATTCCGCCGAGCCGGTCTTGGCGCGTGGTGAATGGGTGGGTGCCAATTGCGCCACCCCAGTCCTGGCAAACCAAGATCGTGTCGTGCAGGTCGAGCTGATCGATGAGCGACCCGAGCCACTTGCTGTGGTTGCGAATCGTGTGGACGCCGAAGTCCCGTGGCTTGTCGCTAAACCCGAAGCCGATGAGGTCGGGCATGATCAGCCGAAGCCCTTGACCTTGCAGACACATCGCGACCTTGCGGTAGAGAAACCCCCAGGTCGGATTGCCGTGCACCATCAACACCGGCAAACCACGTCCGGTCTCCATGACGTGCATGTGCAAGCCATCGCCCACGGCAACACGGTAGCGGGTAAACGGGACTTCCTTCGCGAGCCAAGCAGGAAGATCAGGCGCCGGCAGCTTCTCCACGGGCAGGAGGTTACCTCCGGGCCAGGGCCAGGGCCAGCGTCAGCGTCAGCGTCAGCGCTGATGATGCTCGCCTACTCCACCGCCGTGCGACGCCACTTTCGCAACGCGAACACACCGATCGCCACGACCACCACCGTCCCGACGATCACCGCCGGCCAGATTTGATCCCAGGGCCATGTGGCGACGGGGTTCTTCTCTATCCATGCGGCCACACGGATTCCGACGAGCGTGGTCCCGAGCGTGAAGGGCGCGACGCCAAGAATCGATGCGAGGAGAAAAGGAACGAAACGGACCTGGGAGACGCCGAGGGCCCACTGCACCGACGGCGTCGTGTAGAAGACCAAGCGCAAGAGGAGCACGGTTCGGAATCCCTGGGTGCGGAGGCGATCGTCGAAGCGGCGGACTCGTTGCGGAAGACGCTCTTGGAGCCAGCTGCGCACCATGAAACGAGCGCCGGCATACGAGAAGAGGCCCGTGCCGACCGTGCCTGCCCAGTTGAGCAGGAACGCTTCGGTGGGGGTCCAAATCAACGGTGCGCTGAGGAGGAAGACCAAGCCGTTGACCCCGAAGGGCTGCAAGGACGAATACGACGCGACGAACAGGAGCGCACCCCATGGGCCAGCCGCGCGAATCCAATCGCGCATCGTGGCCGGATCGAACTGCTCGTAGGCGCCGCTGACGTACACCCATGCGAAGAGGCCGGCTACGGCCGCCGCGAGGGCGATCTTGAGTAGGCTTCCCCGGCCCATTTCGGGATCCTAGCGCGCAGAGCGCCTTGCGTCTGGACTTCACCGATTGAAGGAGGGTACAAAAGTGTCCTGTTTGCAGGAGGCGCGTGTGCACGACGCCACAAAACCAGGCCCGGTGACCCGCGTGGCGATGCCGCGGAGCAGAGCGAAGGGCGACGCGGAAGCACGCGAATTCGGGGGCACCTCCGGCGCCGCGTTCATCATGACCCTTTCGCATTGCTTGATGCTCTACCTGTGGATCGCCTGGCGCTTTCACGATGGGTCGTTGTTCTATCCCGCCGGCCTCGCCGATGTCGGTCCGTTCTTCGAACGCACCTGGGCGCTCATCGCCACCCACGCGACGCCGACCTGGGGCACCTTCGCCAGCTACTGGACGTTCCTCGTCGTCGAAGGGGTGATGGCCGCGTATCTGCCGGGGCTCCGAATCAAGGGCCTGCCGATCCCATCACGCGGAGGCATGCGGCTCGAGTATCGCTGCAACGGGGTCACCGCCTGGTACCTCACCCTGGCCGCCGTCGCAGTGCTGCACTTCACTGGTGTGTTTCCACTACAGACGATCTACGACCGATTCGGCGAGCTCATGATCGCGGCCATGATCACCGCGAACATCGTCGCGCTCATCGTCTACTTTGGCGCCAAGGCGACCGACAACGCGGAGCGCATGTCCGGGAGCTTTCTCTACGACTTCTTCATGGGCGCATGGCTCAATCCACGGATCGGGCCGCTCGACCTCAAGATGTGGGCAGAGGTCCGGGTCTCCTGGCTCACGCTGTTCCTGCTGACGCTCGGCGGGGCCGCACATCAATACGCGACCTACGGCACCTTGAGCACCCCGATGATCTTCATGATCGTCGCGCACTTCCTCTACACGAACGCCTGCATGAAAGGCGAGGAGTGCATCCCGACGACCTGGGACATCTTCTACGAGAAGTGGGGCTGGATGCTCGTGTTCTGGAACCTCGCCGGCGTCCCCTTCGTCTATTGTTTCAACTCGATGTACATCGCGTCCCGCCCTCCGTTCGAGCATTCCATCGCGTACACCGTGTTCTGCTTCGTGCTGCTCATCAGCGCGTACTACGTCTGGGACACCGCGCAGAGCCAGCGGAACCGTTTCCGGATGAAGCTCAACGGTTCGTACGTGAAGCGAAAAGCCTTCCCGCAGCTTCCGTGGGGTACGCTCGAAAACCCGCGCTACCTGGAGACCGCAGCCGGCTCGAAGCTCTTGATCGACGGATGGTGGCGCTATGCGCGCAAGATTCACTACACGGCCGACGTGGCGATGGCGCTGTCCTGGGGCCTCATCTGCGGGTTCGAGAACTTCCTGCCGTACTTGTACGTCGTGTTCTTCGTGGTCATGATCCTGCATCGCGCCGGCCGCGACATCGCGCGGTGTAAGAAGAAGTACGGCGAGGATTGGGAGTGCTACTGCGAAGAGGTTCCCTACCTCTTCATTCCGTACGTGTTCTGAGCGCGCTCAAAAGAGGTAGGCCGCGTTGAGCTGACGCTGGTGGTATCCCGTCCGATAGGACGTGCTCGTCGCGCTGTTCATGCTGATCGAGTAGTTGAAGTCGAAGTTGAACATCGCGACGTCGAAGTTGATGC
>JBATLA010000425.1:0-4460 GCA_049669945.1 Polyangiales bacterium
GTGCTCAACGCGCCGGGCACGATCGACGAAGACTACCGAGGCGAGGTTCAGGTGCTCCTGGTCAATCACGGCCCCGACACCTTCACCATCGAGCACGGCGACCGCATCGCCCAACTCGTCGTCGCACCGGTCGTCCAGCTCGAGATCGAGCCCGTTAACGACGAAGCCGCGCTCGGCGGAACCAAGCGCGGCAGCGGCGGGTTTGGAAGCACCGGAGGCGTCTCTTAGAGCGCGCGGTCCATCAACTGGGCGATCGTCGTCTTCGGGGCGGCACCGATGTGCTGGGCGACCAACTCGCCGCTCTTGAATACCATCAGCGTCGGGACGCCGCGGATCCCGTACTTCGAAGCGGTTCCAGGACTTTCGTCGATGTCGAGGTGGGTCACCTTGACCTTGCCGACGTACTCGTCCGCAAGCTGATCGATGAGCGGCGCAATCTGCTTACATGGGCCGCACCACACCGCGGAGAAGTCGACGAGGACGGGGTCGTCCGATTGAAGGACCTCCGTGTCGAAGTTCAAATCATTTACCGCATGTACGTTGGGACCAGCCATCTTTGCTCCTGTGGGGATTGTTGGAGCAGTGTAAGTAAGGACGGTCGGTCCGATTGTCAACGCGGCCCCCTCCCCCGGCTACCGCCCAAAACCGGCGCGTGGTAGGCTTTTTCGTGGCCTGCCCCTCACTCATGGAGGCCTCTACGAGACGATGAAAGCCGGCCTCTTCATTGCCACCGCGGCCCTCTACGCGATCGCCTGCATCCTGTACCTGTTCCAGCTCACCCGGGGCTCGGAAAAGGCGCCTCGGCTGCCAGGAACCGTATTCGTTGCGGCGCTCGGTGCGCACTTGGCGTTCCTTCTGCTCGAGGGGCCCTCCCCTGGCGAGCTCCCGCTGGCCGACATGGCGCAGATCCTGAGCATCTCTTCGTTCGGTATCGGCATCGCGTTCCTGTTGGCCTCCTATCGCATGAACGTGACGATCCTCGGCGCGTTCGTAGCCCCGCTGTCGCTGATGTTGTTTCTCGCCTCGGGACTCGGCAGCAGTTACGCGCCGGTCCCTCCACGAGTCCAGTCCGTCGTGCTCACGCTGCACATCGTCGCCAACATCATGGGCCTCGTCGCGTTCGCGCTCGCATTCGTCGCAGGAGTCGCGTACTTGGTCCAGGAGCGCCTGCTGCGGCGCCGGCAGCTGACCGGAGCGTTTCAGCGGTTGCCATCGCTCGGCGTGCTCGACACGATCGGCCTTCGTTCCGTCCTCGTCGGTTTTCCGCTTCTGACCTTCGGGATGGTCACCGGCACGTTCTGGCTCGTGCGCTCGGGCGGCGCACAGTTCTATGTCAGTCAAGCGCTCGGCCTGGTGGCCTGGGGGATCTTTGCAGGCGTGATCGTCCTGCGCGTCGCCGCTGGCTGGCAGGGTCGCAAAGCCGCAGTCGGCACGATGCTGGGCTTCCTGTTCACGCTTCTGGTGCTGCTGGGGTACGCGGTGCGCGCAGCTGGAGGTGGCGCCTGATGCGCGACTTCGTGGTCGTCGGGCTTTCCCATCGCACCGCGCCCGTCGAGGTGCGGGAACGTCTCGCCGTGGCCCCGAAGGACCTCGGCCGTGAGCTTCGGGAAATAGCGGCTGACACCGGGTTCGAAGAAGCGTTGCTGATTTCGACCTGCAACCGCGTCGAGCTCTACACGACGAGCGCCAACCCGCTCGAAGCCACACAAGAAGCGAAGGGAATGCTGGCGAAGCGCCTCGGAGAGGCCGCGGGCGAAGGGATCCTCTATCAGGAACGAGGGGTGGACGTCGTCCGCCACGTCTTCCGGGTCGCGTCGAGCTTGGACTCTTTGGTCGTCGGCGAGCCGCAGATCCTCGGACAGGTCAAGGAAGCCTTCGACGCCGCCAACGAAGCGGGCACCATGGGCACCTTGCTAGGGCGCTGCTTCACTCAGGCCTTCGCCACTGCCAAGCGCGTGCGGAACGAAACGGGCATCGCCGAAGGCACGGTGAGCGTGAGCTCGATCGCGTGCGAGCTCGCGAAGAAGATCTTTGGGAACCTCGAGGGCCGCAGGACCCTTCTCTTGGGTGCAGGCGAGATGGGCGAGTCCGCCGCCCGGAGCTTGCGCCAGACCGGAACCAATCTGCACGTCATCAACCGCAGCGAGGAGCGTGCGCAGGCGCTCGCCAAGGCGTGCGACGGGCGAGCCGTTCCGTACGAACGACTCTCCATCGAGCTCGCAGACGCCGACGTCGTGATCGCGTCCACGGCCAGCCCGAAATTCATTCTCACCCCCGAATTGATGAAGGGCGTCGTGCGGACGCGCCGTCACCGTCCGCTTTTCATCATCGATATCGCGGTACCCAGGGACGTCGACCCGCGCGTGGGGAACATGGATAACGTATTCGTGTACGACGTCGACGACCTCCAGCAGGTTGCCGAAGAGAACCTCGCCGTTCGCGCCCGCGAAGCCTCTTTGGCAGAGCGCATCATCGAAGACGAGGTCGAGTCGTTTCTCAGCTGGCGCCGCTCGCTCGAGCTAGCACCCACCATCGTCGCGCTCCGCAAGCGCTTTGGACAGGTCGCCGAAGACGAGCTGCGACGTGCGTTGCCGCGACTCCAGAGCCTGAGCGGGCAGGACCGCGCCGTGCTCGAAGCGATGTCCCGCTCGTTGGTCAACAAGCTGTTGCACCAACCGATGACCGAGCTCAAGGCCGGCGCAGGAGAGCCTGACGGAGCGCTTTTGATCGACGCGGTTCGTCGCCTCTTCGCGCTCGCCGAAGAGGAGGCCGCGCGCGAGGAGACCTCGACCCAACCAAACACAGAAGCCGCGATCACGCAGCTGACAGCCGCCGCGACAGGCCCGACAGGCGAATCCAAGTGAAGCTACGCATTGCAACACGGGGCAGCAATCTCGCCCTCGTACAAACTCGGTGGGTCGGAAGCCAGCTGCGCGCCCACTTCCCGGACCTCGACATCGACGAGGTGCACGTCAAGACAAAGGGTGACCGGATTCAGGATCGCCCACTGGCTCAGGTGGGAGGCAAGGGCCTTTTCGTGAGCGAAGTCGAAGCGGTCGTCGTCCGCGGCGACGCCGATTTCGCAGTTCATTCGCTCAAAGACGTTCCGGGGGACGTGCCGCTCGCCGAGGGCATGGGCATCCTGAGCGTCCCAGTGCGTGAAGACCCTCGGGACGTGCTCGTGACCGTCGATGGGATTGATCTCGAGTCGCTGAAACGCGGCGCAAAGGTTGGCACCACGTCGCGTCGGCGCGTCGTCCAGCTTCAACGGCAGCGACCGGACTTGGCCTTCGTGCCGCTACGCGGCAATATCGAAACCCGAGTCCGAAAGCTCCAGGAGGGGCAATGCGACGCGATCGTGCTCGCAGCGGCCGGCCTGGCGCGAACCGGCGTCCTCGACTCAACCCCGCACGTCGTCCTTCCACCCGACATCTGTCTTCCGGCGGTCGGCCAAGGCGCGCTCGCGCTCGAAGGTGCGTTGAGCGACGAAGGGCTTCGCGATCAACTCCGGGCGATCGAAGACCCAACATCGCGAATCCAGATCACAGCCGAGCGCGCCATGTTGCAGAAGCTCGAGGGCAACTGCCACTCGTCGATCGCCGGCCATGCGAGCGCGGCCGAGGGGCGCCTCAAGCTCGAGGCTATGGTCGCCTCTTACGACGGCGACCGAATGCTCTCCGCTGCGTCAGACACCTACCTCGATCTCGCCGCCTCGGACGCCCAAGCACGCGCCCAGGAGCTCGGGGAAGAAGTCGCAGAGCATCTGTTGTCGCAGGGAGCCCGTAGCTTGATCCGCCAGGCCGAGGTCGAGGCGATGCGGAGTCAGTTGACTAGCAACTGACGCGCGGTGAGCTGCGGGTAGCCGAGGATACGACGCACGCCGCCGATGGATCGCGCGACCCAATCATCGCTGGTCGAGCGTCCAACCGCGGCTACGTAGACCGTTTCGCCCTCGAGCGAGATCGCGCGCACGTCGATGCGCTGTCCGACGAGCGCGCCGGGCACCCGTCCATCGAACCACGGCGAGCCGACCAAGGGCGCGACAGCGCCAAGCGCTTCGCACACGGAGCGTTCACCTGCGCCCGCGACGATGAGGCCGTTGTCGATGGCCACGACCATGGCGTCGAACTCGCCGTCGGCGCGAATGTGCTCGAGCTGCAGGCACAGCGCCCGGTACGGATCCTGGCTTCGGCGTTGGCGGCGTTCCTTCATGCATGCTCCTGATCAGGATGTAGGTGTATGTATACTATTGTCCCACGATTGCCGAGGCAAAGATTTGGCAGAATTGAGCGATTCCGGCGAGATCGACACCCTCCTGCGGGCTGCTAGAGTGGCGCTCCAATGAGTTTCGCGGAGGTGCTCGGCAGTCATCGAGTCGTTGTCACTGTGGGCAGTGGCGGCGTTGGAAAGACGACGACGGCCGCTGCCATGGCGGTTCACGCCGCCATGCAGGGCCGTAA
>JBATLA010000426.1:0-5308 GCA_049669945.1 Polyangiales bacterium
GCTGCGCGAAGAACGACTCGCCGGCGCTTCGGGGAAAGCGGCCGCCGAGCTCCGCGTAGGTGAGGGCGGTGAGCCCCGCGACGAAGAGGGCGACAGCGAAGGCGGCCCAACTGGCGGCGCCTGCCACGCCCGCCACCTTGCCGACCAGCGCGTAGATGCCGGCGCCGAGGATGTCCCCCACGCCGTAGAAAACCAGCGCCCAGAAGCCCAAGGAACGATGCAAGGTGGGGCGGTCGGAGTCAGTCACGGGCCGGCGGTGCCTTTCATGTCGAGTAGGGGTCGTCTACGACGCCAAGCGCTGGTAGGCTCCCCGACGCCATGAAGCAAACCAAGATCACGCTCGAAGAGAACGAAATCCCTGAACGTTGGTACAATATCGTCGCCGACATG
This sequence comes from Polyangiales bacterium, assembly GCA_049669945.1. Classification (GTDB taxonomy): domain Bacteria; phylum Myxococcota_A; class Polyangia; order Polyangiales; family Houyiibacteriaceae; genus SG8-38. Next base: position 391 of record JBATLA010000426.1, read on the forward strand.
CCGAACAAACCGTTGCCGCCGCTCAATCCGGCAACGCAGGAGCCCATCGGGCCCGAGGCATTGGCGCCGCTCTTCCCAATGGCGCTGATCGAGCAAGAGGTCAGCGCGGAGCGATGGATTCAGATCCCCGACGAAGTGCGGGACATCTACACCAAGTGGCGGCCCACGCCGATGTACCGGGCGCGTAGCCTCGAGAAGGCGCTCGATACGCCGGCGCACATTTACTACAAGTACGAGGGCGTGAGCCCGGCAGGATCGCACAAGCCGAACACCGCTGTCGCACAGGCGTACTACAACAAGCAAGAGGGCGTGAAGCGCATCACGACGGAGACGGGCGCGGGCCAGTGGGGAAGCGCGCTGAGCTTCGCCTGCGGGATCTTCGGGCTCGGCTGCGAGGTGTACATGGTGCGCATCAGCTACGATCAGAAGCCTTACCGGAAGCTGATGATGAACACCTGGGGCGCCGAGGTCATCGCTTCCCCGAGCGAAAGGACCGAGGCCGGTCGCAAGATTCTATCGGAGGATCCAGATTCGCCCGGCAGCCTCGGCATCGCGATCTCAGAGGCCGTCGAGCGTGCCGCCACCGACGAAGACACGAAGTATTCGCTTGGCAGCGTCCTCAACCACGTCCTCACCCATCAGACGATCATCGGGCAAGAGGCGATCAAGCAGATGGAGAAGGCGGGCGAGCTGCCCGATGTCGTGATCGCTCCGTTTGGCGGCGGTTCGAACTTCGCCGGACTGAGCTTTCCGTTCCTCCGGCTCAACCTCACGGAAGGCAAGAACATCAAGTGCCTGGCGGTTGAGCCGACCTCCTGTCCGAAGCTCACGCGGGGCGTGTTCCGCTACGACTTCGGCGATGCCATTGGGATGACGCCCCTGCTTCCGATGTACACGCTTGGGCACAACTTCGTTCCAGCCAAGATCCACGCGGGCGGGCTGCGTTACCACGGTGCGGGTGCGCTCGTGAGTCAGCTCCTGCACGACGACCTCATCGCAGCAGAGGCGGTCGACCAGATCGAAAGCTTCGAGGCCGGCGTCCTCTTTGCACGGCACGAAGGCATCATTCCGGCGCCGGAGGCCAACCATGGTATCGCCTCCGCGATCCGCGAAGCGCAACGCGCCAAGGAAGAAGGAAAGAAAAAGGTCATCCTCTTCAACCTTTGCGGGCACGGTCACTTCGACATGTCCGCTTACGAGGCGTACTTCGCGGGCAAGCTCCATCGCCACGAGCTCAGCCAGGAAGACGTCGAAGCAGCGATCGCCAAGATCGACACCCCCGAGATCCCGGCCACGGCGCCCTGAGGGCGGCCGGCGATCATGCGCATTACTTCGATCGAGCTCTTTCACGTCTCGGTACCACTCCGGCAAACGTTCTGGCCATCGTGGATCCCGGGCTACCCGCAGACCCACAACCGATTCACGCTCGCGAAGCTCGTCACGGACGACGGGATCGAAGGCTATGCCGCGGGTCAATCGATGGGGAAGGAGCGTCAAGGGCTCGGCGACCTTCTCGGAGGCTACCTGCTTGGCTCCGACCCGACTGACATCGACCGCGTGCAGGACCTGCTGAAACAGGCCGGGTTTCTAGGCTGGCGAAACTGGTGGCTGGAAGCGGCGTGCTGGGACATCAAGGGGAAGGCCGAAGGCAAGCCGGTGTACGAGCTATTCGGCGGGACGCCTCGGCCGCTCCCGGTCTACCTGTCGACCGGGGAGGTGCATCCGCCCGAGCAGCGCGTCGATGAGCTCTTGCGGATGATGGAGCGAGGCTACCGAACGGCGAAGCTTCGTGTGAAGAGCCCCTCGCTCGCGGAAGACATCCGGCAGATCGAAGTCGTGCGCAAGGGCATTGGCGATGACTTCGCACTCGGAGTCGACGCGAACCAGGGGTGGCTGGTGTCGATCGTCGATCGGGTGCCCAAGTGGGACCTCCGGCGGGCAACCGAGTTTGCGTCTGCGTGCGCCGACAACGGGATCTCGTGGCTCGAGGAGCCGCTCGACTGGCACGACTACGACGGGCTTGCCGCGTTGAAGAAGGCGTCGAAGGTGAAGATCGCCGGTGCCGAGCTCAACCACGGCTGGGACGAGATCAAGATCATGTTCGAAAAGGACTGCTTCGACATCTACCAGCCCGATGCTTGCTTTGCAGGCGGCATGGCGCAGGTGAAGCAAGTCATCGACGCCTGCCACGAGCACGACCGCACCTTCTCGCCGCACACCTGGACCAACGGGATCGGCTTCTATGTGAACTGGAACATGGCGCTCGCGGACCGCAAGAACAGCCACCCGCTCGAGTACCCGCTCGAAGAACCGTCATGGATCCCGGAATTCCGAGAGGGCATCATCGACCCGATCATCCCGAACGCAAGCGCGATGCTCCCCCCGTTTCGCAGGCCAGGGCTCGGCTTCGAAATCGACAAGAAGAAACTCCGCAAGTACGGCAAACGCTTCTTCAAGCTCACCGAGACGGGGTTGAAGCTCAAGGTGATCCGCGAGAAGGGCATCAGAGCGGCCCTAGACATCAAGAAGCGCAAGGACGCCCAGTAGGGTCGCAAGACCTCGTATGCCGCTGCTAAGCGGCCTTCGCCTTGCGATTGGCTAGATGCTCCGCGTAGCCGTCGCACATCGTTCCAAACGCTGCGTCGGTCCACGGGAAGAACCCTGCGTAGTTCCCCTTCACCTTGGCGTGATGGTAGTCGTGGTGGGTGGCGCCGTCGCTGAAGGGCATCAGGTGAGTGGGGCTCCAGGGGAAGTCGTAACCGGCGTGACCCTCCGCCGCTTCCCACTGTCGCAGCACGATCCAGATGTAGAGCGTGACCACGTGCGCGCCGACTACGAGCGGGCCGACGAGCATGACCAGGCCTGTCAGGATGAACTCGATTGGGTGCATGTAGTTCCCGGTGATGGCCCACGGGGTCATGATGCGGTGGTGTGTCGCGTGGATCTTCTTGAAGAGCCATTTGCTCTCGTGGAGGCTTCGATGCATCCAGTAGAACAAGAAGTCGTCGAGCAGGATGAAGAACAAGAGCTGCAGGACGATCACCCACCACGCCGGTAATGGCCCAGCGTGGACCTTGGTGAGCCGGAGCAAGGGCCACGAGGCGAGCGTGATGACGGCCAGGATCATGTTGTTCCGAAAAACGTGCCAGAAGGCCGGACGGACGACCGAGCGGCGGCCGGTCTTCCGCGCCTGAATCCGATGAGGCTCTGCCCACGCCGGCTGCTTCCAAGCGAGGAGGGTGAACGGCACGGCGAACGCGAGAAATGCCACGACGCTGAGGACCGTCCCCGCTACTGGGAAGAGGACGAAGAGCGGTTCGGTGTAGATTTCACGCAGCCATTCCCACATTGGAACGCGACTCTAGCACCAAGCGGTCACGGTTTCACGAGTCCCCCGCGCCATACCACTCCTCGACCTTGCTCCACTGCTTCCACGGGAAGATCGCAGCGGACGTAATTCCTGCGAAGGCCCATCCTGCGATGACGAACCAGCCTCCGACGGGCGCCGGGTCCATCCGGAGCAGCACGGCCATGCCGGCAACGCACGCGAACGTCTTGTAGAGAACGAGGTACTGCAGAAACACGACGTAACGCAGTGGCCAAATGGCGCCAAGAGCGAACATGACGCCTTCGCCCATGATGGCTCCTCCGTAGATCGCTGGGGCGACCGGATCTGCCGCGACCTCGATGCCCATCGATCCCCATGCCGACGCAGGGTCGACCATCATCCAGCCGCCGAGCACAAACGAGCTAGCCGCGAAGAAGAAGCAGACGAGACGAATCAGCTGGATGTGCCGTTCAGAGGGGGCGGTCGCATTCATCCCGTGACCATAGGCGCAAGTCCTGCAGAGCGGCAAGAACGCGCGTCAGATGCCCAGTCGCTCGGGGAGAATCTCGAGCACACCGCGTTCGGCGTCTTCCGGATCGACGCCAATTGAAATGACGTCGAATTTCCCATGTCCCTCGAGCGGCCCGACGTTGTAGAAGATGAACCGGCCCTCGCCGGAGTCGGTGCGGAAGACCTCGTCGCCGGCCAATTCCAGCAGGTCCGGAAACCGTGCACCGACGAGGTGTGGGAACACTACGTCTTGCGCTCGATATGCGGGTCGTGGGCCGTCCAGCAAGCGGTCGAGCAGGCTCATCGGCATGCTGGTTCCACCCCAACGTCCGTTGCATTCAGTGAAGAGGACCCGAAACTCGCCATGCAGGTCGCCGGTGAGCAGATGATCGAACGAGCAGCGCCCAACATACCCGAGCTCTTGGAGCGCGGCGCCGACCATGATGGCGCAGGAGCCGAGCTCTTGGTTCACCGCATCCGGTAGCGTCGAGGGTCGGCTGCCGACGAATACCTTCTCCTCGCCCTTCAGAATCTGCTCGTAGATGCCTTCGAGGCGCGGCTCACCTCGGCCGATCGGCGGGATCCAAAGCTGAGTCGACGGGGACAAATCGGTATCGAGCCAAGCAACCGCCAAGACTTCCTCGCCTTCAGGCCACTCCGTACGTCGGAGAAATGCCTCTACTGCGTGCGCGGCACCGCGCTCGGACTGCACATCGCAAGACGCAAACACCGCGTTGCCCATGGCCGACGCGCACCGCGTTCGTTTCAAGCCCACGCGCTCGTGATGTGCGGCCACAGCGCGAAGGTTGGCTTCGATGCCGGTGGCGTCGCGTGCGATTCGCGTTTCGACGAGTACGTCGCGTCCGAGCACGCGGGACACGAGCTCGTCGAACAGCGCCTTGTCGTTCGCGATCCATGTGACCGGCGGCGGCGGAGCGAGCACGTGCACCGGTGCCTGGCTATCGACGCTGAGCATCGCGGCGAGCTCCCAAACGTCTTCGATGCCCATGTACGGATGAATCATCATGCCGTGCGCCCCGCGTGCGCTCTCGACGAGGCGCGCATGGGTCAGCCCTGCCG
>JBATLA010000427.1:0-3447 GCA_049669945.1 Polyangiales bacterium
GCGCTGACGCTGACGCTGACGCTGACAGCGGGGTTCCTGAGGCGGCGTCGGACGCGAAGCGCGTCGTGCGTATTCGCCGTGTGATCACTCTGGACAAGCAGCGGATCACCTGGCTCCGCGGCGAGCTCCGCGAACGCTCTCGATGGTTCGAACAGCTCGCCACGGACATGGAGCAGGTCGGCGGCGAGCGAAATCAGCAGCGCGCCAAGCTCGAAGAGCTCGAGGCCAACCCCGACTCCGACCCCGAGGCTGTGACCCGGCTTCGCGCCGAGCTCGAGGAGCTCCAGCAGGACTTCGATCTCTTCGAGACCCAAACCGACTTGGCGCTCAAAGCGGAGAAGACCATTCGCGAGCAAATCGAGGCACTCGAGAAGAAGATTGCGAAGGAAGAGCATGCTCTCGGCAGACTGATCGGGGAGATACCTGCGGAACCGCCGCCTGCGGCGCCCTCAGAACCAGCCCAAGTTGCGCAACCGCAACCCACCGAGGGCGCCCAACCGGCGCCCCTTGCTCTACCCGGGATGCCCTCGCTGCCACCGCCCGCCAAGAAGCTGCCCGAGTCCTCTTCGGTGATGACGGCGGCCCAGCTCCAGGCGCAGCAGATCCTCGGGCGAAAGGTGCGGGACGTCGAGATCGCGAAGCAGGAGCTCGCGGATTTCATCGAACGAAAACGAGCCCTTCAGCGGCAAATCGAGTTCGAGGACGAGCTTGCTCAGTCGGACGCCAAGGAGCTCGAGAACCTGGAGCGCGCGCTGGCGATGATGCAAGCGCGCCTCGAAAAGTACCGGGAGACCGGGGCGCCTGCGGAGCGGATCAGTCGGCGGGAGCGCTCCACCCGCGAGATCACCCAGATCATCGGGGAGGCTCGGCGCGCCGGCGAAGCGCGAGCCGAATATCTGAAGTCGCTCCAAGAGCGACTGGTCCACCTCGAAGAGGCGCAGCTTCGAATCACCGAGGAGGTCGACGACGCGCAGGCCGAAGCGGACAAGGCCCGTAGCGCGGCGAAGTGGTTGCAGAGTCCGATTCACCCCCAGAACGTCGCCCATTGGGCCAAGGAGCGGGGGCCCCGCATCGTACTCGTCATCTTCGCAGCCTTCTTGCTCATGGTGTTCGTGCGACTCAGCGCGCGGCGCATCGCCCGCACCGTGGTGCGGAGGCGCAGAGGGGATCGGAGCGAAGGCACGGGCCGCGCCGATACGCTCGCGTTCAGCTTCCAGAGCGTGTCGAGGGTGCTGATCATGGTGTTCGCTGTCCTCCTCGTGCTTCAAGAAGCCGGCGTGGACATCAAGACGGTGCTTGGCGGCGCGGCCATCCTGGGCGTCGCCATCGCGTTCGGTGCGCAGGACCTGATGAGGGACTACTTCTCCGGTTTCCTCATCTTGCTCGAGGACCAGTATCAGCTCGGCGACCTCGTCACGATCAGTGGAGTCACGGGAACGGTCGAGTCGGTCAACATGCGGGTCACTGTATTGCGCGACCTCGAGGGGCGTGTGCACTTCATGCCGAATGGCAGTATCGACCACGTCACCAATCGAACGTACGCGTGGGGCCGCCCGGTGTTCGAGGTGCCGGTGCGATTCGACGAGGACGCGGACCGCGTGATGGAAGCGCTGATCGCAGTCGCCAAGGAGCTCTCCGAGGACCCCGCATGGAACGGCGCGATCATCGGCGAGCCCGAGATGCTCGGCGTCGACAAGTTCACCGACTACGGCATGGTCATCAAATTCATGGTGAAGACGCGGCCCGACCGGCTCTTCCCGGTGCGGCGTGAGATGCTTCGGCGAATCGCCAAGCGGTTCAACGAGCTCGGGATTCAAATCACGGTGCCGCAACGTCTAATCGTGAGCGAGGGCACCGAGCGCAACCCGCTCTAGCCCCGTTCACTTGGGCGTGCGCACGATGATCGTGCCGATGTCCGGCGCGAGGAGCTCGATCGGGAACACGCCGTAGCTCTGTAGCTCGCCCTGGAGGCGAGCCTTCTCGGTGTAGCCGGCCGGCGATGCCGCGAGCGCTGCGGCCCGCGCTGCGGGATCACGGATGAGCACATCGACCTCGGGCGGCGTGTCCCAATGGAAGAGACGCTCGCCCTTGTAGAGGTAGACCCAGACCGGGTCGCCCTCGGCGGCCTCGACCCGGAACTGGCGGCTCAGCCGCTGCGCCAGGCGCGACAAGGGGATGCCCGCAAGCACTGCTCCGACGACCTTCCCGTCCTGCAGCGACGGCGCCGCGAACAGGATCGACCACGAGGACGGGGCCTCGGGATCCTTCGCGAAGAACTCGCCGAGCCCCGTGGCCGCGCTGCCCCCGAGAGCCTGACGAACCACCTCGAACCGCGCCTTGAAGTCCTGCCCGGTCATCCGGTCCTGCTCCCGATCGCGGGCGATGACGATTCCATCGGGACCAACGGCCGCCAGAAACGACATGGGCGACGCGACGAATTCATCAATCCCTTTCTTGGGTTGCTGAAGAATTCTCAACGCTGCGCGGATTTGAGACTCGCGCTTGGCGGGGTCGGCGACCGCAAAGCCCGGTGCAATCTTGGCAGCGGCCTTCACCACGCCGGCCTGGTGGTTCTCGAGGTCCTGCTGCACGATCTCCTGGACACGAGCCAGGTCGACCTCCCGCAGTTGCGTTTCGGTCCGCTCGACGGCCGCGGTGTTTTCGCAGGCCACGAGCGCCAGCATGCTCAGCAGAAATGCCCCCCGGCGCATACCGACCAGTCTAGCGCCAGTAGCAGTACCGGCGCCAGGACCAGCGTCAGCGTCAGCGTCAGCGTCAGCGGGGGCGCTAGCGCCCGGTCCGGCAGTGGGACAAGTTGGTCACCATGCTATCGCCCACTCCGGAGACTCCCTCTGCGACCGCCGAGATCACCGCCATGGATCTCCGCTTCATGCCGCTCGATGATCTCGTGTCGCTCTTTCACCGGCTCCCCGCCCCATCCTTCGAGGAAATGCACGGCGAGTTTGCCGCGACGCTGCTGGAGCAAGGGAGCGGGCGGGCGTTCATCACGGCTCAAGTCGCTCTGAACATCAACGGCCGTTGGCTCTGCAAAGCGTTCGAGCCCACAGGGCCGAACGAAGGCCACGGCTACAACAGCTTCATGACTCCGCGCGGCGTGAGGCGCGCAGTACGCATGAGGACCCGCATTGGCGCTTCGAGGATCCCCGGTGACTCGAACGACAGCTTTCACTTGGAGTACGCCGACCTCAACGACTTCAAGCGCGGCGGACCGGGCGGTGCGTTCGTCCACACGATGTTCGACGAGCTCCGCAAGGCCGCCCCAGGTCTCTACCTCGGCATCGGCCGCGTCGGGTTCACGAAGAAGCAGTTGGCGGAGCTACACCCGTTCATCCTCGAGGGACCGGTCGCGGACTTCGTCGCGCACCGCTAGACCGCAAGAGGCTGGCACTGGCACCTCTCAAGCTTGCGGGGCGCGCGAGCCGGAAC
>JBATLA010000428.1:0-1989 GCA_049669945.1 Polyangiales bacterium
GCAGTGCCCAGCGCGGAAGGAGGGCCAAGCTGGCTCACCTGCGAGCAGGCAGCACGGTACGCCGGATGGTCAGTGGGGCACCTGCGCAATCTGGTGAGTGCGGGTCAGATTCCCGTCTACGGCATACGAAGGCGACGTAGATTTCGCCGGGATATGTTAGACACGTATCTGACAAACCCGGACATGGCGATGCGGCGATTTTCCGCAGAAGGGAACTCATCGCATGGCCGTTAGAAAGATTGCCAAGAAATGGCAGTACGATTTCAGAGCTCGAGGCGAGCGCTATCGCAAGTCTGGTTTCAGGACCAGGGCGCAGGCAATCGCTGCAGAGAAACGCGCGCAGGAGGACGCGATGTCCGATCGCAAACGCATCACACTCGCAGACGCGTACGAGCAGTACATGGCTGCTAGCAGAAACATGAAACCGCTTGGGCGAGATCACTGGCACAGACGCTGGCCGTTGATCGAGCCTGTGCTCGGGCACCTCTACCTCGACGAGGTAACGACGCTCGAGATGGACAAACTCAAGCAATCGTTGCCGGCGCACTACGCGCCGAGCACCGTCAACCATCACCTTGCACTCGTTCGGGCGGTGCTGCGGTATGCCTTGAAGCGCAACCTGCTCCAATCGATCCCGTACGTGCCGACCGAGAAGGTGATCCGAAAACAGCCGCAATGGTACTCGGAGGCCGAGCGCGATCGGCTCCTTGAAGGCATGTTTGAGATGCAACCGCGCTGGTATGCGTTCTTCTACCTCACGACACGCCTTGGACTGCGCACCGGAGAGGTCTACGCGATCTCAAGGGATCGTGTTCGGGACGTACCCCCCACGTTGATCGTCGATCGTGCCGTTCAGCGTGGATACAAGGACCGCCCGGCCATGCTGGGCAGCCGTAAGAACCACGAGGTGTACACCACAGCGCTTGGCCAAGACGTGCTCGAGGTCATCCGCTGGCACATCGATCAGGGGTATGCGGGCCCACAGTTCCTGTTCAGCCAGGACGGGACCTTCCCCAAGCACCTAGACAGCCACAAGCGACCGCTGCGCACCGTGCAGAAGGCGCTCGGGCTACCCCTCCTCTCTCACCACCAGATCGGTCGTCACTCGATGGCGAGCCAAGCCGCGACAGACGGTCAACCGATCAGAGCCATCCAGGCTCAACTCGGGCACCGCTCAGCTCAGAGCACCGAGGTCTACGCGCACCTTGGTGGCAGTGCTCAACTGCGCCTCGTTCAGGCGCTCGAACCGGCGTCACCGCCACATCGTGGTCAATATTTGGTCAACGAGAGCCAAAACCGAAAATCGCGAAACGCGTAACCACTCGTAATCACTGGTCGGGGCGACTGGATTCGAACCAGCGACCTCATGCTCCCAAAGCATGCGCACTACCAGGCTGTGCTACACCCCGTGACCTTCGTTCTACTGCGGTCTGGCGGCTTGGGGTAGCTGATGGCTACGGGATCCGCAACTCCCGCAGAATGGGCACGAGCTTGGCCGCGGCCTTTGCGCGGTGGCTGATTTCGTTCTTGGTTTCGGGGCCGAGCTCAGCCATCGTCTGCGCGTACCCCTCGGGAACGAATAGGGGGTCGTAGCCGAAGCCGTGGCTGCCTCTGGGCTCGCTGCCAATGCGGCCTTCGCACGCCCCCTCGGCCATCGCGAGCTCGCGCCCGCTCTGATCAACGATCACGATCGCGCATTGGAATCGGGCCGTACGCTCATCATCGGCGACGCCACTCAGTTCGTCGAGGAGCTTGGCGTTGTTCTCCGAGTCAGTGGAACCCTCCCCTGCATACCGTGCCGAGTACACCCCTGGGCCCCCGCCGAGCGCGTCGACCTCGAGCCCACTGTCATCGGCAAGACACGGCATCCCTGCGACCGTCGCAATCTCCATGGCTTTCTTGAGTGCGTTTCCGCGAAACGTGTCCCGGTCCTCCACGACGTCGATGGCTTCCGGTAGAGCGGCCATCGTCTCGAGTTCCAGTCCGGGC
>JBATLA010000429.1:0-1709 GCA_049669945.1 Polyangiales bacterium
CCGAGGAACGCGCCGATCATCAACAAGAGCTTCGAGTCGCCTTCGCCCATGCCGCGGCGGCCGGCTAGCCGTTCGTAGCCCCAGACGAAGATCAGCTGCACACCGAGGTAGCCGGCGCCAGCTCCGACAGCGGCTGACCAAAGGCCTGGCTCGGCGCGGAACGGGGCGCTCACCAAGCCGAGCGCGGCGCAGGGGAGGCTCACCTCGTCGGGGATCTCCATCCAGTCGAGATCGACGAACGTCGCGATGAGCAGACCCCCGGCGAAGACGAAATAGAGAACCGTCTCGATGGTGGCGTGCACGAGTAGGGTGCCCGGTTCGGCCCGGACGATCCACAGCTCGGCGATCGCTACGCACAGGGCGGCGCCGAGGAGCTCGACCAGCGGGTAGCGCGGCGAGATCGGCGTGTCGCAGCAGGCGGCTTTGCCACGAAGAAAGAGCCAGCCGAGGATCGGCACGTTGGTCCAAGCGCGGATTGGCGCCCCGCAACCGGGGCAATGACTCGGCGGCGTGACCACGGACATACCGCGGGGCCATCGGTAGATGGCGACGTTGAAGAAGCTCCCCCACGCTGCGCCCCACGCAAAAGCCACGAGCCACACGAACCAGCGCGCTACATCCGCCGCAAGCATTCCCGAATGCTACCAGCCCAAAGGGGACTGTCCGCTTTTTCGCTCTGCTGGTTGCAGGAGTGTCCGCTCGGTGCGATTCAAGGGCAGTCATGACCGGCGACCAGACCAGATCGGCCCTCCACGACACCAAACGGATCGTCGTGAAGATCGGCAGCCGCGCCCTATGCGCGGAAGGGGGAAGGTTCGCTCAGGTCGCCGAGCAGCTCGCGACGCAGGTGAAGGCCGGGCGCAAGGTGGTGTTGGTGTCCTCGGGCGCAGTGGCTGTCGGGCGAGAGCGGCTCGGGCTCATGGAGCGGCCGAAGAAGGTCGCGCTGTTGCAGGCCGCTGCGGCGACCGGGCAGTCATTGCTCATGCGCGCGTATGAAGACGCGTTCGAGGCCCGCGGGATCCACGTAGCGCAGGTGTTGCTGACCCACGACGCCGTCAGCGATCGCGACAGATACCTGCATGCGCGGCGAGCGATCGATGAGCTCTTGAAGCTCGGTGTCGTTCCGATCATCAACGAGAACGACACCGTGTCGATCGACGAGCTTCGATTCGGCGACAACGATCAACTGGCCGCGATGGTGTGCACGTTGATTGGCGCCGACTTGCTGGTGCTGCTCAGCGACGTTGTGGGCGTGCTGGATCACGAGGGTGCGCGCATCTCGCTGGTGCGTGAGGTTGGCGACATCGAGCATTTCATCAGGCCGCCGGAGGATGACGTAGGCCTCGGCGGCATGCAGTCGAAGGTGGAAGCTGCGCGACGAGCGACGCTTCACGGCCTGCCGGTGGCGATCGGACCGGCGGCTTCGGCGGACTTCCTGGACAAGCTGCTCCGCGGCGAGGACGTCGGGACGCTCTTGTTACCTCACGGCTCGCCGTTGCCGAGTCGCAAGCATTGGATCGGATACACGTTGAAGCCGCAAGGCCGCATCGTCGTCGATGAAGGGGCGCGGCGAGCGCTCCAGCAACGCAATTCGAGCTTGCTCCCGGCGGGCATCGTCTCGGTGTCTGGTTCGTTCACTGTGGGCGACGCGGTGTCGATCATGAGCGAGTCGGGCGTGGAACTGGCGCGCGGCTTGGCGCGGTACGATG
>JBATLA010000430.1:0-4819 GCA_049669945.1 Polyangiales bacterium
GTCTTCTTCTTGCCGTCGCTTCCGCCGCCTCCGATCATCTCGTCGATGTTGATCTCCTCGACTTCAGCGAGTCGACCCCCGCTCGCTTCTTGGAGCTCCTCGTCAGGAATCTCGGTAGGCGCCGAGAGACCGCGCTGTTGCCCCGGCGCCTTCTCGACCTCTTGCTTGGCCTCTTCCTTCTTGGGCTTCGGCTTGGGCTTCGGCTTGGGCTTCTCTTCAATCGGCGTGGGGGCCGCTGCGAACTGCACCGCGATGTCACGCTCGCGTTTGTCGACGTAGACCTTGGCCGTTGCGACCGCAGCGACGATACCGAGTCCGGCCAGCACGTACACGACGGCCGACACGGCGAGCGAGAGGCCCATCCGGCCTCTCCCCTCTTCGCTCGATTTGTTTCCTTCTTCGAAGTCCTGGAACATCGATCAGCATTTCACTGGCAGCCTCTACAGAAGCTCGCGGTGGACGATGGGTAGGATCGCTATGTGACAGCCGCGTGACACCCGGGTGGCGAGTGGGCGAAGCCCCCAGCGGGCGTTTGGAGCCTCTCAGAGCGCCAGCCTAAGCCGGTAGCCAACACCTCGAATTGTTTCAATAAATTCGGATGCGGGGCCAAGCTTCTCCCGGAGCCGCTTCACGTGGGTGTCGACCGTTCGGGAGACGGCCGCGCGGTCGCCGCCGGTGTCACACCACCTCCAGACGCGCGCCAGGAGCTCGCGGCGATCCTGGACCTGGCCGCTGTTCAACGCGAGGTGCTCGAGCAGGCGGAACTCGACCGAGGTCAGCTGAACCGCCTTGCCGTTGCAGGTGACGGTTTCGTCGATCGTGTCGATGACGAAGGGGCCTGCCCGCAAGGTTCGCATGTGTTGCATCTGCACTGCATGGCGCCGGAGCACGGCCTTGAGCCGAAGGCAAAGCTCGCGGGTCTTGATCGGCTTGGCGATGAAGTCGTCGGCCCCGAGCTCGAACGCGATCACCCGGTCGATCTCGCGCGAGCGCTCCGACACCACTATCACCAACACGTCGCGACCTCGGTCACTGTTGGCGAGATGGCGCAACAGCTCTGCAGCCGCCATGTCGGGCGGGTCATCATCGAGCAGAATGGCGGTGGAGCATCCGCAGCACGCCCGCTTGAGCGCCGTTGCGCCGCTTGCCACAGACTCGACGCAGATCTTGTCGTCGCTGAGCGCGCCCTCGAGCTCGATGCCGAGGGTGGGCGAAGTCGATAGGACACAGAGCTCGGAGATCATTGGGAGCTGATTGTGTGCAGCCGGGTGACAGAAACGTGTCGTCGCCGTGTCCATGACGTGAGAATCGCGGGCGTCGCGTGTCTTGTTTCCGGTTCGTTGCATTCGTCACCCAACATCGACACCCACCTGGCTGAGACTCTGGCGCGTGGAGTATCTGGCATCTGCGGGGGCGCTGGGTGTAGCCCCAGTCTCATCCCGCGCGTCCTGGCCTTCGGCCATCGGCCGAGCGCTGCGAACTACCTCGACTGCGCTCGCTTGCGCCCGCGACATCCGGCGCGAGGCCGCCAGTTCCGACCCGAAACAGCGCGCAATACAGCTCGCGGATGCGTGCATGCGACTGAGCAGGAGCATTGGGCTCGACCTACGAGTCCACGGACGACTCCCCCCGGGGCCCTCCATCATCGCCGCGAACCACCTGAGCTACCTCGATGCGCTGGCGATCTGCAAGACCGTTCCGGTCGCAGCTGTCGCGAAGTCCGAAATCCTCGATTGGCCGGGAATCGGAGAGGCCGCCGCCGATCTCGGGATCGTGTTCGTGAAACGAGGGTGCGTGAGAAGCGGGGCGGTCGCCCTCCGCAATACGATGCGCTTGCTCGAGGCGGGTGTTTCGATTCTGGTGTTTCCCGAAGGAACCACGAGCACCGGCCAAGACGTCCTTCCGTTCTGCCGCGGTGCGTTCGGGGTCGCGCAGCTGATGCGGGTGCCGGTGGTGCCGGCGACGATTCGGTACGACTCGCCGGAGGCTTGCTGGGTCGGCGACGACTCACTGGTGCCGCACGCCGTGAAGCTGCATCGCCTCGATGAGGTTACGGCCGACTTGATACTCGGACCAAGCCTGCAGCCGACAGTATTCCGAACCGCAGCCGAGCTCGCGGAGGCGACCCGTCAGTGCATCCGCAGTCTGCTCGTGCCGTGAAGCTTCCCGAGCTCGAGCGACTGCACGTCATCATCGAGCGTCTGGGCTCGGACGCGCGAGTCGAGACGCTGACGCGTGTCGGCGGGTATCCGATCCACGGGATCGTGCTCGGAACGACCGACGAGACGGCGCCGTGCCTGCTCCTCGTGGGTGGCGTGCACGGGCTCGAACGAATCGGAACCCAGGTGGTACTCGCGTACCTCGGCACCCTGGCGGAACGACTTCAGTGGGACGAGCTCACTCGCAACGCCCTCGCAAGGAGCCGCATCGCGGCGATTCCTCTGCTCAATCCGGTCGGCATGCGCGCCAGCACCCGCGCCAACGGGAACGGCGTGGACTTGATGCGCAACGGACCGACCCACGATGGCGGTCAGGCGTCTTGGCTGGTCGGGGGGCAGCGGGTCTCGCCATTGCTCCCTTGGTACATGGGGAAGAAGGGCCGGTTCGAGCCGGAGGCGCAGGCCCTCATCGACTTCGTGGCGAAGAACGTCAGCTCGGCTGCGGCGTCTGTCGCGCTCGACGTGCACTCGGGTTTTGGGTTTCAGGACCGCCTCTGGTTCCCCTACGCTTACACGAGGCGCCCGTTTCCGCATACGCCGGAGCTGTTCGCGCTCTACGAGCTGCTGAACCAGACGCTGCCCCACCACGTGTACCAAACGGAGCCGGTCTCCCGCTCGTACACGATTCAAGGCGACCTCTGGGACTTCATGTACGACCAAGCGCGAGAGCACGCGGCGGGCCCGTTCCTGCCGCTGACGCTCGAGATGGGTTCGTGGACCTGGGTGCGAAAGAACCCGCGGCAACTGTTTTCTCTTCCCGGAAGCTTCAATCCGGTGAAGCGCCACCGCCTCGCCCGCACGCTTCGGCGTCACCTGCTCCTGATCGATTTTCTTCATCGCGCAGTGGTCGGTCACCACGCGTGGGCATCTCTGCATGATCAGCATCGGCAACGCTGTCTGTCGTCAGCTCTCAACCTCTGGTTCACATAGCGGTCACGCGCCTTGCCCAATCGTCACCCCAGAGTCGCCGCGAAGTGATCTCGGTCGCGGATCCTGGCGCAGGGGTATGACATGACATTAGAAGCCACGACGGCCATCGAGCCGATCATTCGAGTACCGGGCCGCAAGCCGATCCAGCCTTGGGCGATTCCCGACCTGGAGCTGCGAAGCGGGCCCTACCGCGCGCGATTCGCGCGCACGCGAGCGGACGTCGAAGCCGCACAGCGACTCCGTTTCCAGGTGTTCAACCTGGAGCTCGGTGAAGGACTGCAAGCCTCCTACAGCACTGGCCGAGACGAAGACCAGTATGACGACCGCTGCCATCATCTTTTGGTAGAGCACGCGGCAACCAAGCGCATCGTGGGCACGTACCGGTTGATGACGGAGCGCATGGCTGGCTCTTCGGGCTTCTACTCGGAATCCGAGTTCCACCTCGAGGTCCTGCCGCACTGGGTCCGAGAAGAGGGCGTCGAGCTCGGGCGCGCGTGCGTCGCCTCGGACCATCGCTCGGGGCGGGTGATCTATCTCCTGTGGAAGGGCATCGCGGGCTACCTGAAGTACAACAGCCTGCGGTACCTCTTCGGTTGCTGCTCCGTCCCCGCGACGGATCCCGGGGTCGGTCTCAAGCTACACCAGCAGCTTGCAGAGCGGGGGAAGCTCCTCGACGGGTTCGTCGCGCGAGCGACGCGCGCCTGCTCTTGTCTCGACGGTGCAGTCGCGCGGGAGGATGTTCGGCTCCCTCCGCTCTTCAAGATCTATCTCGACATGGGCGCGAAGGTGTGCAGTGAGCCGGCGATGGATCGGGAGTTCGGCGTGATTGACTTCCTCATCGTGCTCGACGTCGAGAACCTCGACGAGCGGACCCGCAAGCGGATGTTCGGCTACCAGCACTAGCCCGGAAGTGGCGGCAGGGTGCGGGTACTGGCCGCACCCGCCCGACCTAGCGTCAGGCGAAATCGAGTCCATCGACCAGGCTCGCTTTGTGCTTCAATCTCGCCACCCATGCGCGCGACGAGGTGCCGAACGATCGAAAGGCCCAGGCCCGTGCCACCCATGTCGCGTGAGCGTCCTGCGTCAACGCGATAGAAACGCTCGAAGATGCGCTCGAGTTGGTCCGAGGGTATGCCCGGCCCGGAATTCTCGATTTCGAGGGTCACCGAGTCGGCGTCGACCTCGGCATGCATAGCAATGCGCCCGCCGTCGGGCGTGTACTTGATGGCGTTGTCGACGAGATTGATCAGAACCTGATCGAGCGCCCGCGGATTCGCGACCACCTCGGGGAGCCCTCCGAGTGAATCGGTTTGCACGTCGAGTGCACGCTGTTGAGCCTGAGCAGCCAGACCTTGCACCACATCTCGAACCGTGGCGGCCAGGTCGACCGGCGCTAGCTCGTACTCTTGCTCGGGCGACTCGGCCCGACTCAACGCGACGAGGTCGTTGACCAAGGCTTGTAGGCGAAGCGTGTGCCGAACGATCACGTCCACGAAGCGCTCTGCCGACTCCGGATCGCGAATTGCGCCGGCCTTCAGCGTCTCCGCAAAACCGCGGATTGCCGTCAGCGGGGTCCGAAGCTCGTGACTCGCGTTGGCAACGAAATCGCGGCGGACGCGATCGGCGAGCTTCTGCTTGGTGACGTCGTGCAAGACGCCGACGACGCCCCC
>JBATLA010000431.1:0-1668 GCA_049669945.1 Polyangiales bacterium
CGGAACGCGGCAAGCCGGGTTCGATCCTCGTCGGTCCATTCGTAGGAGATGGGTCCGAAACCGCCCTTCATCTTTGGCGACTCGAACACGGAGCCGTAGAAGTAGCTGGTCAGGAGCGTGGTCAGCAGGATAGCGCCGGCGTTTGCGGCGAGGGCCCGGCGGCGGCCTGATTCGACGAACTTGCGCTGGATCACCATCAGCATCAGCAAGAACGCCGTGGGCGCCCAGAACACTGTGTACTGAAAGTAGATCTCGTAGAGCGGGTCGCGCGAAGCCATCAAGGTGAACACCGCCGCAGGCACGAGCGCGAGCCAGGTCGTTTTCGACCGAAGCGGGAAGAAGAGCAGCGGCACGAAGAGCTGCAGGACATAGAGCAGCCGCTTGCGGTCCACGACCTCGTAGAACACGTAGGGCGGGTTGCTGAGCCAGGTCTCGATGACCGCCCAGAACCCCGGCGCGCCCGGCGCCTGGAGCTTGAAATAGTAGCCGGCAAAGCTCGCGTGCGAGCCACCGAGTGGCATGAAGACGAACTTCGTGAGCGCAAAATGCGCAGCGCAGACCCCGACGAAGATCAGCGTGCGTTTCGGGTGGACGCCCCAGAGCCACAAGACGATGCCGGCGAAAGCCAGTACCGCGCCCGTGTCTTCGCGCCACGCCAAGGTCAGTACCGTCATGGCGACGAGCGCCCGGGTGTTGTCGGTGAAGGACAAATAGAACACCCACGCAAAGAGCGGCGAAGCCATCGTCAGGAAGTGGAAGTCATAGAAGACCGGCCCGTGTGTCGGGGCATAGAGGGCGTAGCAGGCCGCGAAGATGAACCCGAGCCACCCGCTGTGGAGAAGGCGGCGGCCCAGCATGTAGATGGGGAGCGGCGTACTCGCAGCAAAGGCGGCCTGCAGGACGATCAGAGTCTCGGCTCGCGGCCAGACGGCGTAGAGCGGGACGAACAATGGCGCTCCGAACGTCGTGTGGCGGTGCAGGTGGTTGCCCTCGGGGCCAAACGCGGGCGTGGATCCGAACCATTCGCCGTGCGTCAGATGCCACATCATGTTGTCGAAGATGCCGAGGTCGTACGCGTCGCTCAGCATCTGGTGGTGGCGCAACACGGCGTAGTACGCGAAGTGCGCAAAGAGCGCGACGCAGACAGCGATCGTCAGCGCGGCCGGAACCAGTTCGTGGGGCCGTTCCGATGGCGTTGAGCCTGTGGGCGCGGGCACGTCTGCGAAGCCACGCTCGAGACAACGCGTTCCAATCGCCGCCGCGGCGAGCCCGATGAGCAGCATGTAGCTCAGCGTCGTGATTGGCTGCCCGATGAAGCTCGCGCGGTCGAGCAGCGGAGCGATGGGTGCCAGCAGGACGAGCGGGGACAATCGATGACCCCAGAGCCACACATCGTCGGCCACGGCCGCGAACGAGCGCCTGCGGATTGTAATACCGGCGACGAGCGCAGGCAGAGCCGCCGAGACGAGCATCAGGACGACGAACAGGCGCCGCTGGACGGGGTCCAGCTGATTCTCGCCCCAGAGCGCAGGGCGATTTTCGACGAACAGGAGATTGACGCAGAAACAGGCGCTCGCCGCCGCTGCACCGAGCCACGAAACGCCGACGAGAAAACGGGCACCATCCTGTCGCGCCGCACTAGGCCCGGTCACCGGCCGAGCCTAGCAC
>JBATLA010000432.1:0-5044 GCA_049669945.1 Polyangiales bacterium
CGACGCCGCGGCGCCGAAGCCGACGATGCCCGCCACATTCAGCGTGCCGGAACGGAAGCCTCGCTCGTGCCCACCCCCGTGCATCTGCGGGAGCGGAAGTCCGCGGGCTCGCAAGGCGCGATCGACGTAGAGCGCGCCCACACCCTTGGGGCCGTACATCTTGTGGGCCGAAAAGCTCGCGAGGTCTATATTCATCTCGCGGACCGAAAAGGGCAGGTAGCCCAGCCCTTGGGCGGCGTCGCAGTGAAAGGTGATGCCACGCGGACGGGTCAACGCCCCGATGGCGGCGAGATCCTGCGCGACTCCGATTTCGTTGTTGGCGAGCATCACGCTCACCAGGACCGTGTCGTCGGAGAGGGCATGGGCGACCGCGTTGGGCGCAAGCCGCCCTCGCTCGTCGACCGCGAGCCGCGTGACGCGCCATCCCTCTTGCTCGAGTGCGTGGCAGGTATCGAGCACCGCCTTGTGTTCCGTGCACACCGTGACGAGGTGCTTTCCCTCCGACGCCCGGCCGCGCGCAGTGCCGGCGATCGCGAGGTTGTCGCTTTCGGTGGCGCCGGAGGTGAAGACGAGATCGTCTGGGCTGCCACCGATGAGGTCAGCGATCTCGGCTCTCGCCGCCTCGACCGCGTCCTTGGCTGCCTTGCCGTGCGCGTGGACTCGGCTGGCCGCGTTTCCGAAGCGAGGGCCGAAATATGGGAGCATCGCTTCGAGGACCCGCTCGTCCACAGGGGTGGTGGCGTGGTGGTCCATATAAATCGGCGTTTGGGGCATGGCCTCGCCCCATCCTAGCGCCGACCATGTGCGCCTCCAACGGCTTGGTCTATGCTTTCCACATGGCAGGAGCGAGCATTCTCTGTGGTACCGATCTGACTTCGGCAGGGCTTCGTACGGTCGATCTCGCGATCGCAGCAGCCAAAGCTTTCGGCGTGCGCTTGGACCTCGTGCACGTTCTGGACGACGCGGATTCCTGGTGGCCCGAGTCCCCCGAGCTTCAAGCGGCAGCGGCGGAGGCCAAGGAAGATGCGACGCGATACGAGGAGGCGCTCGAGGCGGAGCTTCGGAACGAGCAACACCGCTGCGCCGCCGCCGGCGTCGAGTGCGAGGCGTTCGTGGTGCGCGGAAGGCCGTGGCGCATCATCCCGGAGCTTGCCGAAGAACGCGGTTCGTTTCTCATCACGATTGGACCTTACGGCTCGAGCGGCCCGCGCACCGTCGACAGTCAGGGCAAGACGGAGACGGTGCTCGGCTCCACTGCGGAGCGCGTGATTCGGGCAGCGGACCGTCCTGTGTTCGTGGCGACCGGTGACCGCCCCATTCCGGACGGACTTCAAGGTACGAAGTGGTTCGTCGGCACCGACTTCTCGGATTCAGCGCTTTCCGCAGTCTCCTGGGCGAAGCGCGCGGCTGCGCGCGTCCACGGGGAGCTTCACATCGCCAACGTAGTGATTCCCGCCGGCGGCGAGGACAAACCAGACGAAGAGCGCACCTGGCGCCAAGTGCTCCGCGACCAGAGCAAGCTCGAAGCCGGAAAGAAGCTGGCCGAGTACGCCAAGGAGCACGCGCCCGACGCGCAGATCCACCAGGTCGTTTCTCCGGACTACGCCTCGCACGCGCTTGCCAGGGCTGCCGAGGAAATCCCTGCGGACGTCATGGTGGTGGGGACGCATCGGCAAAGCGTGCTGGGTCGTTTGTTCATCGGAAGCACCGCCACGCGATGCATCCGAATCGCTGCCATCCCGGTGCTAATGGTCCCCGAGGCCGCTCGGTAGGCCGTCGAGGCTTTCGCTGTTCTTGTCGCGCTGGTATTGCGCCACGCGGCTTGCGCGAATGCGAATGATGGCGCGCACGACCGGGTAGTCGTCGAAGTGCGTGACCAAGCTGTCGAACTCTTCGTGGCCCGGCTCGATCGCGTCTCCGGTGCCGTGGACGCGCACGATTCGCGGGGCGCCGTCGAAGGCGCAGAACATGACGCAGATGCGGCCGTTCTCCCGAATGTGCGCGATCGTCTCCACGCCGCTCCCGGTGAAATCGAGGTAGGCGACCGTGCGGTCGTCGAGGATGGCAAAGGTGCCTTGGATGCCCTTTGGCGACAGGTTCACGTGCCCCTCGGCGGTGAGAGGCGCCGTGGCCACGAAGAACTCTTCTGCTTTTCGATGAAGTCGCGGAGTTTCGGGACCATTGCGTCGTAGGTCTTGGCCATGGGGGTGAACCTTGACACCCCCCGGGCGGTACTCTAGATCCTCAAATAGGACTGAAACGGTCCCGTATCTAACTATTTGGAAATGCTGCGTATTTCGAAAATGACCGACTATGCGGTCGTGCTGGCCACACACTTGGCTGGCGCGCAGGGGGCACATGCGGCCCGCGATCTCGCCCTCCACACGCAAATCCCGGAGCCGACGGCGAGCAAGGTGCTCAAGAAGCTCGCGCGCGCTGGGGTCGTGACCTCGCAGCGGGGGGCCAAGGGAGGCTACGCGCTCGCGCGTCCTGCGGAGCACATCGGGATTCACGAAGTGATCGAAGCCATCGAAGGTCCCATTGCGGTCACTGAGTGCTCCGACGAGACCAACGATTCTTTCTGCGAGTACGAGACCAACTGTGGGGTTCGTGCGAACTGGCAGCGCATCAATGTCGCCGTTCAACGCGCGCTTTCCGAAATCACCTTGGCCGACATGGCCGTCCCGGGAACCGCAGAGCTCGTCTCGCTCGCGCGCTCGGGTATCGAGGCCAACCGCCTTCGTGCGGCGTTGGAGTAACGTATGTCATCCGCCACCGAACAAATCGATGGGATTCTCAAGAAGAGCTACGACGCCGGCTTCATCACCGACATCGAGCAGGAGTACGCGCCACCGGGTCTGAACGAAGACATCGTTCGCTTCATTTCGGCGAAGAAGGACGAGCCGGAGTGGTTGTTGGATTGGCGGCTCAAGGCGTATCGGCGCTGGCTCGAGATGAAGGAGCCCCGCTGGGCCAAAGTCAGCTACCCCGAGATCGACTATCAGGACATCTGCTACTACGCGGCCCCCAAGTCGAAAGACGACGCGCCCAAGAGCCTAGACGAGGTCGACCCCGAGCTGCTCGCCACTTACGAGAAGCTCGGTATCCCGCTCCACGAGCGTGAGGTGCTTGCCGGCGTTGCCGTGGACGCCGTGTTCGACAGCGTGTCGGTCACGACGACGTTTCGGAAGAAGCTCTCGGAGGTCGGCGTCATCTTCATGTCTTTCTCCGAGGCCGTGCAAGAGCATCCGGAGCTCATCAAGAAGTATCTCGGCTCGGTTGTCCCGGTGTCGGACAATTTCTTTGCGGCGCTGAACAGCGCGGTCTTCAGCGATGGCTCGGTCGTCTACATCCCGAAGGGCGTTCGGTGCCCGATGGAGCTCTCGACCTACTTCCGCATCAACGCCGCGAAGACAGGGCAGTTCGAACGCACGCTCATCGTCGCCGACGAAGGCAGCTACGTGAGCTATCTCGAAGGGTGCACTGCGCCGATGCGCGACGAGAACCAGCTCCACGCCGCGGTGGTCGAGCTCGTTGCCCACAAGGACGCTCAGATCAAGTACTCGACGGTGCAGAACTGGTACCCAGGCGACGAAAACGGCAAGGGCGGTATCTTCAACTTCGTCACCAAGCGCGGGCTTTGCGAAGGAGAGCGCTCGAAGATCAGCTGGACCCAGGTGGAAACCGGCTCCGCGATCACCTGGAAGTACCCGAGCTGCATCCTCAAGGGCGACGATTCGGTGGGCGAGTTCTACTCGGTGGCGCTCAGCAATCATCGTCAGCAAGCCGACACCGGCACGAAGATGATCCACCTCGGCAAGAACACGAAGTCCACGATCATCTCGAAGGGCATCAGCGCCGGCCACGGACAGCAGACGTACCGTGGTGGCGTGAAGATCATGCGCGGCGCGACGAACGCACGAAACTACACGCAGTGCGATTCGCTGTTGATCGGCGACAAGTGTGGCGCACACACGGTGCCCTATGTCGACGTGCGCAACAGCAGCTCGAAGCTCGAGCACGAGGCGACGACCTCGCGCATCGGCGAGGACCAGCTCTTCTATTGCAGGCAGCGCGGGCTCGCCGAAGAAGACGCGGTGAGCCTCATCGTCAACGGGTTCGCCAAAGAGGTACTCAAAGAGCTGCCGATGGAATTTGCAGTCGAGGCGCAGAAGCTTCTCGGCGTTAGCTTGGAAGGAGCGGTGGGCTGATGTTGAAGATCGAAGACCTTCACGTCGAGGTGGATGGAAAGCCCATCCTCAAAGGGATCACGCTCGACATTGCCGCGGGCGAAGTTCACGCGGTGATGGGGCCGAACGGCTCGGGCAAGAGCACCTTGGCGTACGTTCTTGCGGGCCGTGAGGGCTACGAAGTGACGAAGGGCAGCGTGACCTACAAGGGGCAGAACCTGCTCGAGATGGCTCCGGAAATCCGAGCGGCAGAAGGTGTCTTCTTGGGCTTTCAGTATCCGGTGGCCATTCCCGGCGTCAGCAACATTTACTTCTTGAAGGCGGCGCTCAACGCGATTCGCAAGCATCGCGGGCAAGACCCGCTCGATGCCATCGATTTCATGAAGCTCTCGAAGGAAAAGGCCGCGCTCGTGCAGCTTCCCGACGAGCTCACGAAACGTGCGGTGAACGACGGCTTTAGCGGCGGCGAGAAGAAGCGAAACGAGATCTTCCAGATGGCAATGCTCGAGCCATCGCTTGCAGTGCTCGACGAGACGGATTCGGGCCTCGACATCGACGCGCTGAAAGTCGTCGCCGAAGGGGTCAACGGCCTTCGTAGTCCCGAGCGCGCCATGCTGGTGATCACGCACTATCAACGGCTGCTGGATTATATCGTGCCTGACGTCGTGCATGTGCTGATCGACGGCCGAATCGCCCGAACCGGAGACAAGAACCTCGCCAAGCAGCTCGAGAAGGAGGGCTACAGCGAGGTTCGGGACGCCCAAGCACCTTGACCGACACCGCTTCACAGACGCTCCTCGGGAGCCTCCCCACCGCGTTCGAGACGGGGCCAGCTTGGCTGCGCTCCCTTCGAG
>JBATLA010000433.1:0-3279 GCA_049669945.1 Polyangiales bacterium
GAAGACCTTTCAACTGGCTCCAGCGATAGGACTCGAACCTATGACCAAGCGATTAACAGTCGCCCGCTCTACCAACTGAGCTACGCTGGAATGGCTGCGATTGATAGCGTGACTTCCGGTCCTGTCAAGCAGCCGAATTCGCGATGAATTCTTGCGCACAGAAGCCGCTGCCGACACGCAGCATCCGCGAAGGAACTAGCGAAACCGGACAGCTGTCGAGTCTGGCGCTTGCTCGCGATAGCCCCAGATCTACCCCGTGACGAAGCCTCTCATGCTACCGCGCGCTTTGCTGATCACGCTTGTGACACTTGCTTTCGTTGCGTCCGTATCGGCGACGCCGAAACCCGATACGCTCGGCCCTGCGCCCCTCGATGAAGACGGGCGCTTCACCAACAGCGCTCAGGAGCTCGGCCACGGAAGCCTTTCGACCCGCCTGCCGTTCTTCTGGCGGCGCATCACCGGTTCTTTCCGCGATCGAACAGGTGCCCCGGAGGTTCTCGGAAACGACGGCGTCTTCTTACGCGAGAACGCCACGCACAGCGAGCCCACCGTCACCTGGGTCGGGCATTCTACACTGCTCGTGCAGATGGACCACGTGACGTTTCTAACCGATCCCATCTGGTCTGCTACTCCGAGCCCGGTGTCTTTCGCCGGTCCACGGCGCTTTGTCGCTCCCGGCATCGCGATCGAAGACCTCCCTCCCATCGACTTCGTGGTGATCTCCCACAATCACTACGATCATCTCGACCTGCCCACGCTCGTGGCGCTCGCCGAGCGCGATCCCGACACCCGGTTCTTCGTACCGCTCAACAACGGTCCGCTCCTGCGTGACAATGGCATCGAGAATGTGATGGAGCTCGATTGGGGGAGCTCCGTCGATCACGAGGGAACGCGCATCTATTGCCTCCCCGCACAGCATTGGAGCAAGCGTGGCCTTAGCGACGATCGTGTGGCCTTGTGGTCGTCGTGGGCAGTCATCGGAGCTGAGCGCCGGTTCTATTTCGCAGGAGATACCGGCTATTTCGATGGCTTTGAGAAGATCGCCGACGCCATCGGTCCCTTCGACCTCGCGGCGGTTCCCATTGGGGCCTACGAGCCCGTCGAGATGATGAAGTCGTCGCACATGAATCCCGAGGAGGCAGTCCAGGCTGCGATCGACCTCCAAGCCACCCGTGCCTTGGCCATGCACTACGGTACCTTCGATCTCTCCGATGAGCCGCTAGACGAGCCTCCCAGGAGATTCAAGGACGCGGCGGCGCAAACCCGTCTCGGAACCGACGAAGCCTGGCTGCTCGCGATTGGAGAGACCCGCGCATTCTAGTGGGTGAGCATTTGGCAAAGCTTGCGGCGTGTAGGACCGCCGCGTGTCAGGCTGTCCAGCATGCACGGCGAATCGTTCTTCCTCCGCCACGATGACGATTTCTTCGAAGCCACGCAGTGGACCCGAGGTCCCTGGAGCCCCAAGCATCAGCACGCCGGGCCGCCTTCCGCGCTCGTCGCCGGGCGTCTCGCGGAGATGCTCGAGGAGTCGTTTCGAATCGTTCGAATGGCGATCGAGGTGACGCGGCCAGTGCCTATTGGAAAGCTACGGCTCGAGCGTTCTTTTCGTCGCGACGGCCGGAACGTCAAGGCCATGATGGGCTTGCTCTTCGATGAGCAGGGGAAGCTCGTGATGACCGCGGACGCGCTCGCGATCGCCGAGGTCGATCTCGACGCGGACCCGCACCCGCCTCCAATGGACGAGCCGCTGCCTGCGAACAGCACGGCGGTCGACTTCCCCGACTTCGATGCCGAGCCCTGCTACGGGGCCGCCATGGAGCTTCGGTTTGCGCGGGGTGACTTCGGCGACGGCGACGTCATGGCGTGGATGAGAATGCGCCATCCGCTGCTTCCAGGCCTGACGCCTTCCTCGCTCGAGCGCGTCATGGTCGCCGCCGACAGCGGCAATGGCGTGAGTCAGCGGCTGAGCACGCGCGAGTACACGTACTTGAACCCCGACCTCGCCGTCACGCTGAATCGACCGGCGCGAGGCGAGTGGATCGGCCTTGGGGCACGCACGGACATGGACAACCGCGGTATCGGTGTCGCGGACACGCGCCTCTACGACGAAAACGGGCCCATCGGCCGTGGCGTCCAGACGCTGATCATTCGAAAGCGCGAGGAGCCTGTCGGACTCGGCCGAGCGTAGCCACCCATTAAATCTGGAAGTGCACGCCGGTTAGGTCTTCGGAGACATTCCAAAGACGCTCCGCGACGTTTTCGTCACGCGACCGCCTGTTCGACTTCACTCGCTTTGGCGGCCCGTTCATTTCGAGGAAGCCGCTTGGTCCATAATATTCGGCGCCGTTCACATCTGATTCGGTGGCCGCGTAAAGGGTGGGGAGGGCGCCCATCAGCGGCTCCTGCGCGAAGAAGCGGTTCATGAACTTCACGGAGGGCGCGTGCTCCTGAAGATTCGTCGACGTCCATCCCGGATGTGCGGCAATCGCTAGCGTGTCCTTCCCCGCGGCAGCCAGACGACGCTGGAGCTCGTATGTGAACAGCAAGTTCGCGAGCTTGCTCTGGCCATACGCCGGCTGCGCCTTGTACCCCTGCTCCCAGTTGAGGTCGGAGAAGTCGATCTTGCCCATGTAGTGCGCGATGCTGCTGACTGTCACGATGCGTGCGGCCGGCGTATTGACGATGAGGTCGAGCAACGAGCCGGTGAGCGCGAAGTGACCGAGGTGGTTGACGCCGAACTGTGTTTCGAACCCTTGGGCCGTCTTTCCATAGGGCGGGACCATGATTCCTGCGTTGTTGATCAAGAGATCCAGGCGGGAATACTTCGCTCGGAACGCCTCTGCGAACTGCTCCACCGAGTCGAGATCCGAGAGATCGAGCTGCATCACCTCGACGTCGGCCTCCGGGTGCGCCGCTCGGATCTCCTCCGCCTTGGGGCTCGCCTTGCCGAGGTTCCGACACGCCATGATCACCGTGGCGCCTTTCTCGGCGAGGACGCGTGCGGTCTCGAAGCCGATGCCGCTATTGGCTCCGGTCACGATCGCAACCCGGCCGCTCTGGTCGGGGAGCTGTGCTGCGCTCCAGTTGTGTTTGCTCATCGTTGGCTCCTCAGGCTCTTCGAGCCTGGTTTGTCCAAGGGTGTTGGCGCCACAAAGGCGCGGATTCTCGCTTGCAGCGTCTCGCTCAGCCCCGTCGACAGGACCGGCGTTTGGCTCGCCGTCTGCCATGGCACCTGCGGCCACCATCGAGACAGGGTGGGTGGTGCGCTCGGGTCTACGC
>JBATLA010000434.1:0-2560 GCA_049669945.1 Polyangiales bacterium
AGGGGCGCTCAAGCCCACCTCGGCGCCGATCTCTTTCAGAGAGCGCTTGGAATCGCTCTGCAGCGCGTCCAGCAACTGCCGATCAATTCCATCTAGAACGTATGTTTCTCCTAAATTCATTAGGCTAAATAGCTGGGAAGCCTAATAGATAGGGCATGGCAGCCTACTAGTCAAATGCCCGTCCGCGGGCACAAAACCATTGGGAACACGCAGCAATGATGTAATACTTTGATGAAAGTGTTGTGGACGGCTTGTTCTGTCCTGATTCGGTGACAGTGATGGGGAATCGAGAGGCAAAGGCTCCCGGGGCGGAAGGCAGGCCGGGGCGCACGGCAACTTCAGGGATGCCTGAGCGCGCTACGCCCACGACGATCGGCCGATACGAGCTCTGCTTCGAGCTGGCCTCGGGCGGGATGGCTAGCGTGTACCTCGCCCGTGCCGAGGGCTCGCCTGGTTTCGAGAAACTGGTCGCGCTCAAGCGGATCCACCCTCACCTCGCGAGCGAGAAGGGCTACGTCGAGATGTTCCTCGATGAGGCGCGAATCGCCTCCCGGATCACCCACCCGAACGTCTGCAGTGTGTTCGATTTTGGCGAAGCAGATGGCGAGTACTTCATCGCGATGGAGTACCTGGTCGGAGAGCCGCTCTCGCGCGTCCACCGCCGGATAATGGCGAACGCCGCTCAGCGGACGTCTACGCTGTTGCCGGCCCGGATGGCGCGTGTGATCGCGCAGGCTTGCGAGGGACTACATGCGGCGCACGAGCTCAAGGATGCCGACGGTGAGTCGCTGAGCGTCGTTCACCGAGACGTCTCGGCAGAGAACTTGTTCGTCACATACGATGGCGCAACGCAAGTCGTCGACTTCGGAATCGCACACGCTCGGCAGCGTATTCACCAGACCGAGGCCGGCCAAGTCAAAGGGACGTTTCCGTACATGGCGCCCGAGCAGATGACGGCAGCCGTAGTCGACAGACGCGTCGACGTGTGGGCGCTCGGCGCCGTCTTGTGGGAGCTGCTTACACTCCGCCGTCTGTTCCTGCGCGATACCGACGTGAACACGATGTACGCCGTTCTCTCGAGCGAGATCAAACCGCCGTCCGAGTACAGGCCAGAAATCCCGCCCGAGCTGGATGAGATCGTGATCAAGGCGTTGCAACGCAATCCCGATGAGCGCTGGCAAACCGCCCGTGAGATGGGTAAGGCCCTGCGCCGAGTGCTCGCGCAACAGGAGGAGCTGGTGGGTCCTGCCGAACTTGCCGACTGGTTGGGGGAGCTCTTTCCCGACGGAGAGGCTCGAAAACGACACGTCATGGAGATCGCGCGAACCAGCGACGCATCCGGGTTCGCAGACCCACCGCACCGCGCGTCGGATGAGAGTGGCAAGCGGGGCCTCCAGATCCCGAAGACCGCCGGAGGACCACGCGTTCCGCCCGCACCGCCGCTGCCCGCTAGCCTAATCGTGATGGGGATTGGCGTCGCGACGGTGCTGGCTGTCGTCGCCTTGGACTGGTTGCGGCAGTAGCGTCATCAACCCGTACGCGAAGTAGCGCGGCCCACCCGCGTGAATGAGCCCATACATCCGGCCATCACGATCGAGCACCGGCGCGCCTGAGCTGCCCTCACGAATCGGGCAAGACGACAGGACGCGAATCGACGCCGGCGCGGCGGGGCCGAAGGGGGCGAGATGGCTGTTGTCGTCGACGACGCAACGGCGGCTTCGAACCTCGTGACGTGCGTCGTAGAAGCGGTCCGCGGTCACCGACACCATCCGCACGATTTGTCCGGACGCTACCTCCCCTTCGCCGAGCGGAATCGGAGCGCGACCGACCTCGGACTCGAGCTCCAAGACCGCGAAGTCGGGCAACAGCAGGCTGGTTCGGGACGTAGTGGCCGAGCTGATGCTCTTGCACCCAACCCATTCGGACGGCCGCCCATCGCTGGGCGCGAACCCGAGCCAAACGTCGTCGCACTTGCCACCGATCGAAAGCTCCCACGCGACGCAGTGACCAGCCGTCACTGCGGTTCGCGGTGCGATGAGCGCGGCCGTGCATCGCATCGGCTCACTCGGAGCTGATAGCCCGACCAGTAGTGCGACCGACGCATCGCAGGCTTCACCTACTGCACATTCGATCTCGTAGCGGGGAGGTCCGGATTCGACGTACGGTGCCGAGGGTGAAGATGCTCGATGGCACGACGTCAACGACAGAAGTGCAAGGATCCACAGCGGAATCGCGAGCCGTGCGTTCACCCTCATTCGAACAAAATACCAGGCGGGAGAGGCAGCGCCACATAGTGCGTTTTCCATCGGTTTTTTGGCTGCAGAGGCAGAGTTCGATACACCGGATCTGCATGCTCCGAATCCTCGGGATCGCACTATTGTGCCTTGCCGCGCTGGCCCCGACTCGAGTGCAGGCCGAAGCGCGGACCGTCGTGGTGAAGCACGGAGACGCGCTGAGCACGATCGCGGCGCGGCACGGCGTGACGGTCGCGCAGATCAAGGAGTGGAACGGCTTGCGGGGCGACATGATCCGCATTGGTCAGAAGCTCGTCGTCAGCACG
>JBATLA010000435.1:0-1776 GCA_049669945.1 Polyangiales bacterium
CACAAACCCATTCGCACGGCTACCAACTTTCGCGCACTTAGCCTCACCGTCCCGCAGGGTCGTGCGATTCGACGTTTCATTTTCCCCCGGTTTTTCTGAGGCATTCTGCGGCTCGACCAGATTCGAGTCCCGTCCGCCGCGCCAAAGATTCCCGATAGTTAGCAGCTATCGGGTTTCTTCTTTAAGGGGTGTGGTCATAGAGTTGGTCACAAGAGAAGCGGCCCAAGGTTCCCCCCCGAGCCGTCTCGCTGTCGTGCCGAAAGTGACCGGCGCTGACTGAGCAGCTCCCGCACCCGCTGCGGCCCTGCGCGGCCGAGGAACCAATTACGTATGGCCCGGCGCAGCCCGGCGACCCCACGTTACCTAGGACTGGAGGTCGCCATGCGTTGTCTGTTCGGATTCATTTGCGTGCTGGCGCTCGGCGTCATTGGGTGCAGCGAGACGGCAGGCACGGGCGGCAGTAGTGGCGTCGGAGGTGACGGTGGTTCCGCTGGTATGGGCGGCGGAGGCGCTGGTGGTTTCGGAGGCGCCGGAGAAACCGCAACGCTTCAGGTCCTTCCCATGGAGCTCGACGAGGACGGTGAGCAGGTGAGGCTGGCGGGGGTGCGTATCTGTGAGGTAGACACAAACAACTGTGGCGTGTCAGACGGTCTCGTGCCTGTGGAGCTGCTAGTGCCAGCCAATCGGGAAATCAGCTTCACACAGGAGAGGGAGGGATATGACCCCCTGCTCCGTTCGGATGTCATGCCACCTGGACTGACGATTGTGGTTCCCGTGATGACTCCAGCGGCGCCGGTCGCTGAGCAGTTCGAGGGCTTGATGTCGCCGTATCCGATGGAGGGAACGGGCGCAGTCTTCTTGATCGTTTGGGGAGGGGCTGCAGGTGACCCGATTCGTGGTGCGACGGTCGAGCTCGTCGATGGAACGGGCAAGAGGTTCTACATCGATGGAGAAGGCACCTGGAGCGCAGACCTCACGGCCACCACGGTTCGAGGAGTGGGCGGTTTCCTGGAAGTCGCCCCCGGTGAAGCACAAGTCAGAATTGGGGGTGCCGCCACGGACTGCGAGGTGTTCAGGGGCTGGCCGGGTGACGAGGAGAATACAATTCGGATGGCGGTCCAGGAGGGTTTCACGACCTCGGCTCGCGTCCTTTGCACCGACTCCAACTAGCGGTTCGAGCAGAGGCTGCACCGCCCGGACCGGGGGCCGGATGGTTGCGCCGATGTCGACTTCGGATTGGGTTTCATCGAGGCCAGGCATGGTACCCTTGAGCTCGGTGGCCAGTATTTCGACTTCGGTTTCGGTTCTCGTCCCGCGCCCGCGTGAGGAAGTGTTCGCGGTTGCGACGGACAGCAGCAACGCTGCTCGAACGATCCGGTCGCGCGGGCCGTTCGCGGGGATCACGAAGGTCGAGCTCCACGAAGGGCACGCGCTTGCCACGGGCGCGAAGCGACGCATCTACATGACCGACGGAGCGGTGCTCGAGGAAGTCATCCTCGACTACGACCCTCCGCGCAGACACCGCTACGGTTGGAGCGGCGGCGCCAAGTTCCCTTTCTCCCTGCTGGTCAAGAGCGGCACCGGCAACTGGGAGTTCACCGAGGTTGAAGGCGGCACGCGGATCGTCTGGAGCTACACCTTCGGGCTGACGTCCCCCCTCGCCTATCCGCTCGCCGTGCCGATCGTCTGGCTCTTCAAAGGCTGGCTGCAGCAAGGCCTGGACGCCGTGCGCGGCGAGGTGCTGCCTAGTCACATCCGACCCACCCACCCCCACCC
>JBATLA010000436.1:0-16329 GCA_049669945.1 Polyangiales bacterium
GTGCACGGGTGCTGGACCGGGCGCTGCGCGCGCGTCCCCGTGACGAGGGGATGCGCGGCTTGATGGTCCGCTATCTCGCCGATGGTGCGCGCGACCCGGCGATGTACCGGGGCTTCCAGCGTGCGGCCGAAGCGCTTGAAGCGATGGAGCGGGAATCCAAACGGCTCTCGGCCCGATACGAGATACGCGGGGGCTTGGCGATCTGTGACGCAACCCGTCGCGACGGCCCCTATGACAAGACGGAGCTCTTGTTGATAGGCCAGCGGCTTGCGCCGATCTCGCTGGTTCACGACGAGACTACGGTAACGGTGGCAGCCGGCTTCGATAGCGGCATCGATCTCGTCAGCGCGCTTGGCCTCAACGGCGGCATGCCGACGCGGGTCAGCGTCGCGGCCAAGCGGCTCGACGAAGTCATTGAGGTTTTGGCCGGTTTCGGTCCTCGGGGCTGAGCGGCTATAATGATCGCGATGGAGCTCTCTCTCTCCGACATCGAGCGTCTTCCCAAGACCGACCTGCACGTCCACTTGGACGGCTCGCTCCGCTTGTCGACTATGCTGGAGCTCGCGGAGAGCCAGGGCATCTCGCTCCCGGCCGACACGCCCGGAGGCCTCGCCAAGGCGCTTCACTGCGGAGAGCACGTGGGCTCGCTCGTGGAGTACCTCAAGGCGTTCGAGACGACCCTTCAAGTGCTGCAGACCGAGAACGCCCTCTTCCAGGTCGCCTACGAGCTTGCCGAGGACGCCGCCGCCGAAAACGTCCGGTACATCGAGGTGCGCTACTCACCGATGCTTCACACACGGGGCGGCCTTCGGCTCACGACCGTGGTCGAGGCGGTGTTGGCGGGGCTCTGGGAGGCGCAGAAAGATCACGGCATCGTCGCCAACGTGATCCTCTGTGGCATCCGCAACATCTCTCCGGAATCCTCGGTGGAGATGGCGCAGCTCGCAGTCGCGTACAAGAACCGTGGCGTCGTGGCCTTCGACCTCGCGGGGGCCGAGTACGACCATCCAGCGAAGCACCACGTCAAGGCCTTCAAGCTGGTTCACAACAACAACATCGCCGTGACGATTCACGCCGGCGAGGCGTACGGTCCCGCCTCGATCCACCAGGCGATTCACGTCTGCGGCGCCCATCGCATCGGGCACGCGTGCCGCCTCCGTGAGGACGGTGATCTCCTGCACTACGTGAACGACCACCGCATCGCGCTCGAATGCTGCCCATCATCGAACGTGCAAACGGGTGCAGTGCGGGATCTTCGAACCCATCCGCTCAAGCTCTATCACGACCTCGGGCTACGGGTGACGGTCAACACCGACAACCGCTTGATCACGGACACCACGGTCTCACGAGAGCTCTGGCTTTGTCACACGCAGATGGGCTTAGACCGCGACGACATTCACCGCATCATCATCAACGGCTTCAAGGCCGCGTTTTTGCCTTTTCACCAGAAGCAGACGATGGTTCGCTCGGTGTCTCGGGAGCTCTCCAACGCAGTACGGGCTTCCGAGCAGCCTGTGTCTCGTCGAGTCGACGTAAACGCGTAGAGTGTGGCGCGGCGTGCAAGAAATCGGGGTCGGCGAGCGCTTCGTCGCTGATTGCCTTCATCACGTCGACGAACTCATCTAGCGTCTGCAGGCTCTCGGTTTCGGTCGGCTCGATGAGCATCGCGCCTTTGACGACGAGTGGGAAGTAAACCGTCGGAGGGTGGAAACCGAAGTCCATCAGCCGTTTGGCCACGTCCATCGTGGTGACCCCGGAGTCCTTGAGGTGGCGATCGCTGATCACGACCTCGTGCATGCAGGTCCTGTCGTACGGGACGTGCCAAAGCTCGCCTAGCCGCGCCCTGAGATAGTTCGCGTTGAGGACCGCGAGCTCGGTCGCCTGTCGCAAGCCCTCGGCGCCCATCTCGCGCAAGTACGTGTAGGCGCGCACCATCATCCCGAAATTGCCTTGGAACGAGCGCAGCCGACCGACGGAGTTGGGACGGCCTTCGAAATCGAGGACGAACCGATCGTCACGCCGCTCGACCACTGGGACGGGCGCGTACGGGTCGAGCAGCGCCTTGTATCCGACCGGGCCGCAACCGGGGCCGCCTCCGCCGTGTGGCGTCGTGAAGGTCGTGTGCAGGTTGAACTGCATGACGTCGATGCCGAGGTCGCCGGGGCGCGTCTTGCCCATCAAAGCGTTGAGGTTGGCACCGTCGCCGTACACCAAGCCTCCCTTGCTGTGAACGAGCTCGGCGATTTCCGCGATGTGACTCTCGAAGAGCCCCACGGTGTTCGGGTTCGTGGCCATGACCGCAGCGACGTCGTCATCGACGAAGGGCGCGATCGCCTCCCTGGTCACGATGCCATCTTCGCCTGCCGGGAAGGGCACAGCCTTGAGTCCGTTGAGCGCGCAGGATGCGGGGTTTGTCCCGTGGGCCGTGTCCGGAATGAGGACCTTCTTCGGATCGCGCCCCTGCGCCTGATGGTAGGCGCGGATCATCATGAGGCCTGCAAGCTCGCCCTGGGCGCCGGCCGCCGGATGGAGCGACACTCGGTCCATCCCGCAAACCTCGGCGAGACCCTGCTCCAGGCGCCACATCAATTCGAGCGCCCCCTGGACGAGCTCGTCGGGCATGTAGGGGTGCAGCTCGCCGAAACCGGGCAGACGCGCCGCCCACTCGTTCACTTTGGGGTTGTACTTCATCGTGCAAGAGCCGAGCGGGTACATCCCGATGTCGATCGCGAAGTTCTGCTGACTCAGCCGCACGTAGTGCCGGAACACCTCTGGCTCGGAGACCTCCGGAAGCATCGGCGGGACATCGCGCGCCATGTCGCCGAACGCGGACTTCGTGTCGACGCTGGGCAGGTCGTCCGTGCGCAGCGATGCAGCGTTGCGGGCAGGCGCGCCCTGCTCGAAGATCAACGGGGTTAGAAACGAAAGACCTCTTGTCGCCGATCCGGGCATGCTCGGCGGGCAAGCTACCGGATTGTGCAGCGGCTGCAAGCGATTAGACGCATTGGAGGAGCGCTTCGCTGAGCGCGTCTACCGCGGCCCGGTCGTTCTCCAGGCTCTCGTAATAGGGGAGCTCGCTGCAGGGCGCGTCGATCGCGCCGCGCACCTTTCGCACGGCCTTGGCTTGAACGCTCTCCCGCAGCACCCTGCGTTTCCCGGCCACGGCCAGGCCCATGATCTCGCTGTCGGCCGGCAGATCCGATGGTAGGCCCTCGACGACGGGGCGCTCGTTTTCGGCAAATAGCACATTCAAAACGCGGTTGATCACGAGCTGCAGGACCGGAATCTGAAGCTCTTCGGTCAGCGCTTTAGCGAGGTCGAGGGTTTCGTTGGCAGGCATGTATTCCGGCAACGTGACCAGGACGGCCCCCGCGCGTTCGGGATCGCGAAACATGTCGACCGCGCGCGCTGCATCGCGGCGCAGCATTCCTGGAGGCGCGACGTTTTCAATGACGAACGGAACGCGCAGCATGTCGAGCGCGTGCCCAGTAGCCGGAGCATCGACGATGACGAGGTCATAGTCCGGCTCTCCGCGGGGGGGGCAGGCGTGATAAAATGCCTTGCCGAGCATCGACCAAGCTTCGAGGCCTGGGGTGCCTTTGAGGAAGGCGCGCACCAGCTTGCTTCCGAACACCGCGTTGTAGATGGCTCTGACCTTCAAGATCATGAGCCCGTACTCCTCGAGCGCTGCGTCGGGCGTCATATTCACCGCGTCGAGGTTCTCCCCGATCGTCACGATTTCGGGGCCGATGGGTTCCGTGTCGAGGAGCTGGCTCGCTCGCTCCTTGCAGTTGACCATCGCCAGCAGGACCTTCTTGCCGCGGCGACTCGCCGCAAGAGCGAGCCCGGTCGCCACGGTTGTCTTACCGACGCCACCTTTGCCCACAACGAAAAGGAAACGCCGGTCGAGCAAATCCATCAGCGCCGTCTTTAGCGGCGAGCCGCGGCGACGGCAAACCGACCGCATTTGACGGCGGAATTTCTGGGGTGCGGAGGCTGACGCCCCGCCGAGCCCATGCTAGCGTCCCCGGCGATGAGCAGGCTG
The DNA here is from genome assembly GCA_049669945.1 of Polyangiales bacterium. Classification (GTDB taxonomy): domain Bacteria; phylum Myxococcota_A; class Polyangia; order Polyangiales; family Houyiibacteriaceae; genus SG8-38. The sequence continues at coordinate 4,046 of JBATLA010000436.1, forward strand.
AGGCAATCAGGAAACACGACGCTGTGGTCGCTGGTGTTGTTTGCAACGCTGGCCCTCTTTGCCGTGACCCTCTACTTGATCTTCGTCGTTGCCCCCGTCGAAAAGCAGATGGGCATCGTGCAAAAGATCTTCTACTTCCACGTGCCCAGTGCGTACGCGATGTACCTCGGTTTTGGGGCTTCGGCGATCGGCAGCGCGGTGTACTTGATCAAGCGAGATCCGAAGTGGGATGCCCTCGGAGTCGCTGGCGCCGAGGTCGGCACGCTATTTTGTTTGATCGTGTTGCTCACCGGCCCGCTCTGGGCCCGAAAAGCTTGGGGCGTGTGGTGGACTTGGGATCCGCGTCTCACGACCACGCTTATGGCAGGGATGATCTTTGCCGCGTATCTCTCGCTTCGGTCGATGGGCAATGCCGGCGAAGTCGAGAAACGTTTTGCGGCCGGCTTGGCGTTGTTCGGGGTCATCGACTTGCCGTTGATTCACTACAGCGTTCAACGTTGGCGAGGCGTTCACCCGACCGTCATCACCGGCAAGGGGGGCGGGCTCGAGTCCGAGATGTACTGGGCGCTCAGTCTGAGCTTCGTCGCGTTTACCGGCCTGGCGGCCCTCTTGATCTGGACACGCGCCTCCGCGGAACGGCAGCGGGAAGAGACGGCCCGATTGCGCTTTGAGTTGATGCACCGATGAAGGAATGGACATGCGTTCTCTAGTTTCTGCTTTCTTGCTCGTTGCCACGTTGCTTTTTGCTCCTGCGGCGCTCGCCGAGGACGCAGCTCCCCAAGCGGATACCCCCGCGCAGGCCGATGAGACGCCCGCCGAAGAGCGCGCTGCACAGTTCGTCGGTGTCACCGGACCCGAGGCAGAGAGCGTGCCGGGTGGCGCCTTGCTCTTGGCCGCGTACGCGATCGTGTGGGCCCTCTTGTTCCTGTTTTTGATTCGCATGCGACGCCTTCAGAGCCAGACGGCCGAGGAGCTCGAGCGACTCAGTGCGGAGATTCGAGCGTCCGGGGGCCGCTGATGCCGGACATCGCGCATATCATTTACATTCCGGGCATTCTGCTCATCGGCTTTGCGTTTGGCTTCCGTATGGGAGCTCGCGCGGTCAGGGCAGAGCTCGAACGCAGCGACCAAGAGCGTCGCCGATGATCGAGAGGTAGCACCATGTTGAATTTCGAGTTGACCCCCGAACAGAAGGCCCTCGTCGAGGAGACACGCCGCTTCACTCGCGAGCGCATCATCCCCATCGCGGGCGAGGCAGACAAGACGCACGAGTTCCCAATGGACGTCTTCAAAGAGGCGTGGGAGCTCGGGTTCGTCGGGCCCAACATTCCCGAAGCATACGGCGGCGCCGGCATGGGCGAGGTCGACCACGTTCTGCTCACGGAAGAGCTCGCCTTCGGCTGCACCGGCATCCAGACCAGCATCACCGCCAACGTGCTCGCGGCCACGCCGATCCTCGTTGCAGGCAACGAGGAGCAGAAGAAGAAGTATCTCGGCATGCTCACCTCCGAGCCGATCTTTGCCGCCTACGCGATCACCGAGCCCGCTGCAGGAAGCGATGCTGCCGGCATCCAAGCGCGCGCCAAACAGGACGGCAACGACTGGATCATTACCGGGCAGAAGTGCTACATCACGAACGCCGCTTGGGCCTCGTGGTTCATAGTCTTCGCGACGGTCGACCCCACGCTTCGCCACGCAGGCATCATGGCCTTCATCGTCGATCGCGACATGCCGGGCGTCAGTATCGGTAAGACCGAGGACAAGCTCGGGCAGCGGGCCAGCAATACAGCTGTGGTCAACCTCGATGACGTCCGTATACCGCCTTCCAACGTACTGGCGGAGGCAGGGCATGGTTTCAAGCTAGCCATGCAGACCTTCGACCGAACCCGCCCCGACATCGGCGCAGGAGCATGTGGGCTCATGCGGCGCGCGATGGAAGAGTCGATTGCCTACGCGCTCGAGCGAAAGACGTTTGGTGTCCCCATCGCAGAGCACCAGATGGTGCAGGCGATGATCGCCGAGATGGGCATCAAATACGAGGCGACGCGGCTTCTCGTGCACAAAGCAGCCTGGCAGATCGACAACGGGGGCCGCAACTCGCTCGTGGCCTCCTACAGCAAGGCCTTTGGCGCCGATAGCGCCATGCAGGTGGCCACCGATGCGGTGCAGGTCTTCGGCGGCAACGGGTACATCACCGAGTACCCCGTCGAGAAGCTGATGCGCGACGCGAAGATCCTCCAGATCTACGAAGGCACCTCTCAGATCCAACGGATGGTCATTGCGAAGAATCTCTTCGCGGGCGTTCGCTAGCTTCGCCCTCGGAGCGGTGATTGCGTTCAGCTCGGCAGTCAGCGCCGAGCTTGGGCGCGTGCCGCGCTTCATCGGGACCGACGTCGAACAGGACGCGCTCCTCGAAGTGATCGCGACGGCACAGTCGCGTAGCTTCAAGCCCGTGGGTCACACCTCCGTCGTGCTTCGCATGCGCACCGTGGCGCGCGTGACGGCCGCGATGAAGGTGAGGAGTCGTGCCGTGCCCCACGGGTACCGGTACGAGATCGCTGCGTACCGCATCGCGCGCCTCCTGGGGCTCGACAACGTCCCCCCGGCTGTCTACCGGCGCGTCGCCTGGGAGGAGATCCGGCGACGATTCCACGAGGACAAGCTCGCCCAGCGGGCATCGGTTCGCAACGCGGTGATCTGGGACGACGACCGCTCAGCGCCTGGCGTCGCCATCTACTGGGTCAGAGGGATGCGTTCCGTTGGCTATGAGAACAAGGCCACGTGGGCTGGGTGGCTCCGGGACACGGAGATACCCGAAGGCAAGGAGGCGTTGGCGCGCGACCTTTCGACGATGGCGGTGTTCGACCTGCTCATCGGAAACTGGGACCGGTTCAGCGGAGGTAATCTCCCAAGCGACCCCGCGAGACGACGTGCCATCCTGCGTGACAACGACCGCGCGTTTTCGACGCCACTTCTAGCTCGCCGCTATGACGCGCTGCTCGACGGGCTCAGGCGCACCGAGCGGTTTTCGCGAGCCGTGGTCGAGAGGCTCGCCGAGCTCGACGAGGCCGCTCTTCGTCGCGAGCTCGACCTCGATCCGAGCCAGGCGTCTGGTCCTCTGCTCAGTGACGCGCAGATCGCAGACGTCTTTGATCGTCGTGCCACGATTCTGTCGTACATCGCAGCGCTGATTGAAGAGCGCAGCGAGGACCGGGTGCTGGTCTTCCCTTGAATAGAGCCGCGTGGTAGGGAGGGAGCGTGGCCAAGCCAGACGTGATCAATGCCAACGAACTGGGCGACATGCTCGGCCTACTCGTGCACGACCTCCGCAACCCGGCTGCCACGATCACCGCCAACGTTGATTTCCTGCAAGAGGTCGGGATGGTTGACAACGACTCGGTCGAGGCGCTCGAGGACGTCAAGCTCGCAGTGGGTGAGCTACGGCGCGGCCTCGACATGCTCGCGTGGGTCAGCAGATGGCTCACGGGCCAGATTCCCCTCGAGGCTGCCAATGGAGACGCAGGCATGTTTCTCGAGCGTCTAGAGCGCGCCGACACCCCTGTGCCCGTCACCATCGAGATCGAGCGCGGTGACCAGCTCTACGCCCAAGGCGCTCAGGTTGCGGTCGAAGTCGTCGATCTCTTGCTCCACAACACGCGTGCAAACGTCGCCGACCCGAGCGCTACGGTGCGGGTCTATCAAGACGGAGCTCGAGTCGTCATCGAGGTGCAAGACACGGGCGAAGCGATCGCGCCCGAGCTTCGCGAACTGGCCTTCAAGCTCGAGGGGCAGCAGGCGCTCAAGGGTCGTCTCGACGGCCGCTACAGCCGCTTCGTCGGGCTGTTTGCTGCGGCGGTCGTCCTCGATGGCGTCGGCGGCACGATCGAGGCGGATGGCGTCAGCGGAGCAGCGGTCTTCAGGATTCTTCTTCCTGGGGCTCGTCCGACGCGGCCGCCTTCTCGCTAGCGCTGGGTCGCAGCTCGTCGAGCCGAGCGCGAATCCGGGCTTCGAACCCGTGACGGCTTGGCCGATAGTAGCGCCGCCCGACGAGCTCATCGGGTAGGTAGGTTTCTCCCGGGCTGAATCCGCTCTCGTCGTGCGGATAGCGGTAGTCCTCGCCGTAGCCCCAGGATTTCATCGCCGCCGTAGGGGCGTTGCGAAGCTTCAATGGGACCTGGAGCGCGCCGTGCTCGCGGACGTCGGCCTGCGCCATCTTCCACGCCTTGTAGCTCGCGTTGCTCTTGGGTGCGCTCGCCAGGTACGTGCAGCATTGGGCAATCGGGAACAGGCCTTCGGGCATCCCGAGCCGCCGAAACGCGGCATCCGCGCTGACCGCCACCTCGAGCGCCCTCGGGTCTGCATTTCCGATGTCTTCACTCGCGAAAATTAGCATCCGTCGGAGAACGAACAGCGGCTCCTCCCCGGCCTCGAGCATCCGCATCAGCCAGTAGACCGCCGCATCGGGGTCACTCCCTCGCATCGATTTGATGAAGGCGCTCACGACGTTGTAGTGCTCTTCTCCGGACTTGTCGTACAGCAGCGTCTGGGTCGCCAGTGCTTCCTGGACCATTGCCACAGTGACGCGTTCCACTCCGGCCGATTGCGCGAAATCATTCGAAAGCTCGAGGGCCGAAAGGGCACGTCTGGCGTCACCTCGAGCGTTCTGCGCGATCGCGGCGAGGGCATCGTCATCGAAGCGCTGCGGTGCGTGCCCGATTCCATGTTCATCGTCTCGCAGCGCGCGGTCGAGCAAACTCCGCAGGTCTTCGGCTTCGAGAGGTTTGAGATCGAACACTCGCGCCCGCGACAACAAGGCGGAGTTGACTGCAAAGGACGGGTTCTCGGTCGTGGCGCCGATCAAGGTCACCGTTCCGTTCTCGACGTGTGGCAACAAAGCGTCCTGCTGCGCCTTGTTGAACCGATGGATCTCGTCGACGAAGAGGATGGTCTTCTTCGCGTAGTAGCTCTTTTGCTCCTTGGCGGCGGCGATGATCTTCCGAAGCTCCGGCACGCCTCCGAGCACCGCGCTGAACGGGACGAAGATCGCGTTCGTCTCGTTCGCGACCACGTGTGCCAGTGTGGTCTTGCCCGTTCCCGGCGGGCCCCAGAGGATCATCGAGGGGATGCGGTCTGCGCGAATGGCGCGCGCGAGGATGTGCCCGTCACCGAGTAGGTGAGTCTGCCCGACGACGTCTTCGAGGCGGTTCGGCCTCATTCGGTCGGCTAACGGAGAGCCGGAGTCCGCCTGTCGCTCGAAGAGGTCCACGAATACGCTTATAGCTCAGCGAAGGATGCGAAGTCTCTTGGGACCTTCGCCCTCGGGGGCGCTGTCCCCGCCCGTCCTATCGAAGTGCTCCTTCGCAATCCGCTCGGCGAGCGTGTCCGCAATGCTGGCAAACGCGATTCCTGCGGGCGATGCTGGCGCGGCCTGTACGATTGGCGTCCCCTGGTCGCCCCATTCGCGGACTTGGGCGTCGATGGGCACCTGACCGAACAGAGGCGCGTCGGCGAACTCGGCGATCTTTGCGCCGCCGCCGCTCCCAAAAAGCTCGTGCTTGACCCCTGCGCTGTCGATGAAGTGGCTCATGTTCTCGACGACCCCGAGGATGGGCACGTTGAGCTTCTTGCACATCGACACGGACTTGTAGACGTCCTGCAAGGCCACCTCCTGGGGGGTGGTCACGATGATGGCTCCCGTCAGCCGGAGTTTCTGCGCCAGCGTCAAGGCAACGTCGCCGGTTCCAGGCGGAGAATCGATGATGAGGTAGTCGAGCCCGCCCCAGTCGACGTCCGAGACGAACTGCTGAAGCGCCCCATGCAGCATCGGGCCTCGCCACACGACGGCCTGCTTCGGATCCTCCAAGAGAAATCCGATGCTCATCAGCTTGATGCCGAACCGCTGAAGCGGTTGGATTCGTTTTCCGTCCTTCGACGTCGGGTGCCCCTGGATCCCCAGCATCGTCGGAAGAGACGGACCATAGATGTCCGCGTCGAGCAGCCCGACCCGCGTGCCGAGGCGCCGCAGTGCGAGTGCGAGGTTCGTCGCGACGGTGCTCTTTCCGACGCCGCCCTTGCCGCTCATGACCAGGATCACGTTCCGCACGTCCGGGATCGGGTCTTCGCTGGTGGCTTCGCGCGTCGGGACGCTCACGTCGAGCTCGAGCTCGACGAACTCCACACCGAGCGATTGCAGCGCAGCCTCGACGCGCTTCTGGAGAGTCTTCCGCACCTCTTCGGACGGTGAGCTGACGCGAATCTTGGCTCGGACACGCTCTTCTTCGAGCTCGACGCCGAGCAGCGTCCCAAGCGCGCTCAGGGGCTTTTCGAAGATCGGGTCTTCGACCTTGCGAAGCGCTTCCTTGACGGCATCGAGGTTCACGGCCACAGCGGCAGTGCTCTAGAGCGCCGCTTTCGCCCCGTCAAGGTGGGCAAACTTCGGCTTGCTCTCGCTGCCGGGTATCCTGCCGTCGTGTCGGTTTCGGAGCAAAGGTGGGCTCTGCCCCTCGCGATTTTCGTGTTGTGCGCAGCAATCTACTCCGCGACCGCCGCGGACCGCCTCACGCGGCCCTCGGCCAACAATCACTACGTTCACCTTGCCCAAGCGTGGCTCGATGGAAGGCTCGACCTCGGCCCCGTTCCACCGGGGACCAATGACTGGGCCTGCTACGACACCGTCGGCGAAGGCCCCTGTCCCGAGGGCCGCTACCGGTTTTCCGGTCCCGAAGCGCTGCGCTACCGTTGGTATGTCTCGTTTCCGCCGTTGCCCGCGGTACTGCTGGTTCCGGTCGTCGCCATCTTTGGGCTCGGCACCCTCGACGCTCTTCTGTGGGTACTCCTCGCCGGGCTCGTGCCTGCGCTCCTCTTCATCGTCCTCCGATTCCTCCGCGAGTCCGGCCGAAGTCCACGTACGGAAGGTGACGATCTGCTCCTCGCCGGGCTCTTTGCGGTTGGCTCCGTGTTCTTCTTCGTCGCGGTGCAAGGCACGGTCTGGTTCGCAGCGCATGTCGTTGCGTCGGTCTTCGTGTGCCTCTACCTGCTGTTCGCGTTTGGTGCGCGCCGACCTGCGGTAGCCGGCGTGGTGCTCGGCCTTGCATTCCTCAGCAGACCGGCGACCGCGCTCTTGGCCGTGTTCTTCTTCGTGGAGGCCGTTCGTGAGTCGAAGCAAGACCCACGCGGTCTCGTCCGACGCCTTGCCCTGTTTGCCGTTCCCTTCGCAGTTCTTGCATTGCTCGCAATGGGTCACAACGCCGTGAGATTCGACGACCCGCTCGAGTTCGGGCACCGGTTTCTACAAGTCCGATGGCGTTCGCGGATCGAGACCTGGGGGCTATTCAGCACGCACTACCTCCCGAGGAACCTCGCGGTCTTCTTCCTGTCGGTTCCCTGGTGGGTTGGAGCCAGCCCGTTTGTGCGGATCAGTCGTCACGGGCTCGCCCTCTGGTTCACGACGCCCAACCTCTTCTGGGGCATCTTCGCGAAGAAGCCTGACGTCACCATCGCTGGGCTCTGGCTCGCCGTCCTATCGACAGCACTCTGCACGCTGCTGTACCAGAACACCGGCTGGGTGCAGTTTGGACCCCGCTTCGCGCTCGACTATCTGCCGCTTCTCTTCGTGCTCGTCGCTTTGAGTGGGCGCGGCTTCGGAAGGGCGTTTTGGGCCTGCGCGGCCTTCGCCGTCGCGCTCAATACGTTTGGGGCCGTCACCTTCGACCGTCACCGTCAGTTTTACGACGACGACCCCACGCAGCGCGTCATCTTTCAGCCCGACTGAGTTGGGCTCTCATTCAGCAGCCGTTCCGCCAGGGTGGACGCCGGGCCGTGCGGTCGGACGACGCGTTGGAGGCCCGCCCGCCCCGCCTCTCGTGAGAGCGTCGTCAGCTCTTCCACGGCGGCCTCCTCGTCGCCACGGGCCGCGTAGATGTGTGCCTGCACTAGGCGATGGGATGCCCGCAACGACGGGTTGTCCGCCGTGTCCTGTGCGCCGAGGTGCATGAGCGCGCGCTCGGTTTCGCCGCGCACCGCCATGAGGAGCGCCTCCATTGCCACTAGCCACACCTCGATCGAGGGCTCCGTCGGTCGCTTGATCCGGTCGATCGCACGTTGTGCGGCGTCGGCATCGTCGAAGTGGAGCTCGCACGTCGCAAGCGCCTGGTTGCGTAGCACCGACTGCGGCTCCGTCAGATGCGCGTCGTCTAGATCGCGGAGCTCATGTCGTGCTTCGCCCCAGAGCCCCGCCTGCGTGAGGGGGCCCGTCGCCATCAATACGAGCGCGATGTGCCGTTGCGGGTCGCTTCGCCGCGCGCGGTCGAACAAGCGACCCAGCGACTGCAGGGCGGCGTCTTTCGCGTCGTCTTCTTGCAGGCGCTGACAAAGGATCGAGAGGCCTCGGACGTGCCGCATCCGCCGGACGGAGCTCAGGAGTAGGGCGAAGCCGATGATCCCGCCAATCGCCGCGGCCGTCCGAGGAATCTCTTCAGGCGGCATCGGCGTGGTACGAAGCGCGAAATATGCCGCTGTTCCGACCACGAGGACCGTAAGCGCCGAGCCTGCGAAAGAGCGAAGCACTGTCGCGATCGACAGTAGACCGAATGGCACACCCCAGGCGAGGCTCCGGGCGAATGGTGCGATTGCTCCCAGCAACGCGGCCGCGGCGAGGGTAGGGAGCATCGCTCAGGGCGCGCTTCCGGCGCGGTACGCGTAGTAGTGCTTCAGCACTCGTCGAACGTAGCGCTGGGTCTCTTTGTACGGAGGGATGCCGTCGTACTTCTCGACTGCGCCTTCCCCGGCGTTGTACGCCGCGACAGTCAGCACGAGGTCGCCTTTGAAACGATTTGCGAGGATGCGCAGATACCGCGCGCCTCCGAGGATGTTTTGCCGCGCATCGAAAGGGTCGGAAACCCCCATCGAGCGCGCGGTCTTGGGCATGAGCTGCATCAACCCCATTGCGCCTGCGCGACTCACCACCGTCGGGTTGAAATCGCTTTCCACACGCATGACCGCCCTGATGAATGGCTCGGGAAGTTGGTAAAGTCTCGCGGCCTCACCGATGAGGCCGTCGTAGCGACCATATCGGGCCGGATCTTTCGGGCTGCTGCTCTTGGACTTCGCAGCTGTGCTCTTGTTGTTGGCGCTTGCCTTTGACCTCGACTTCTTGCTCCCGCGAACCACAAGCTGACAACGCTTGCCCGGCTCCCGGATGTTCGTGTAGTGCTGCGTACCGTCGGAGCGCTTGCAGCGGTAGATGTCCGCGCGCACCGACCCCGACGCGCCCAGGAGCAGGCACGTGACGAAGAGCATTGCCAACGACCGTCGGACCATCGCTCGGGAGTGTATCTCCGGGGGCGGGGTCACGCCAAAATGCCCCTCCAACGCTTGCACTTAGTACGCATCTGCGCATCATGGGCCGTTCGATGGCGGCACCGACCTTTTTCGAAGGCCCCGAGAAGAAGCTGGAGTTGGTCGTGACTCCGGAGTTCGGTTCGTTGCGCGCGCTCGGCCCGGAGGTGTGGCGCCGAGTCGTCCAAGCGGCCGGCGCCAACATCCTCTCCACCCAGAGCAACGAGCACTGCGATGGGTACCTGCTTTCGGAGTCGAGCCTTTTCGTCTACGACGATTGGTTCGCGATGATCACATGTGGCCAGACGACACTGGTCGATGCGTTCGAGGAGGTGCTGCGCTCCGTGCCGCGAGAGGCGATTGCGTTTCTGGTCTACGAGCGAAAGAACGAGCACTACCCAGAGCACCAGCCAACGACCTTCTACGACGATGCGCGTCGACTCGAAGCGCTGGTGCCGGGCAGAGCGATCCGCTTCGGTGACGAGCACGGTCACTACATCCAGATGTTTCATACGATTCGTCCGTTCGTTCCGGACACGACCGACCCGACGCTCGAGGTGCTCATGCACTCGATCGACCCGAGTGTCGCCGCGCGTTTCGTCGGCGGCCGCTCGACCGACGGGAAAGGCATCGCGGTCGACCTCGGAATCGACTTGATTCTTCCAGGCTTCACCACATCTGAACATGTCTTCGAACCCGCCGGTTATTCCGTCAACGCGCTGAAGGATGCCGAGTACTACACTATCCACGTCACCCCGGAGGAGGTCGGCAGCTACGTCAGCTTCGAGACGAACTACGACTTCGGTGACGGGCTCAGCGCCCTGCTTGGCGCGATTGTGAAGCTATTTCGGCCGCGGGCGTTCGACGTTCTCACCTTCCTGCCCGATGCCGAGGCCAAGCTCTCGGTGGACGGGTACTCGCTCGGCGACCACGTGGTTGATGCGTTGGGCGGGTACCGGGTGAGCTACTTTCAGTACTTCGTACCGCCGAGTGGGCCGCGTAGACCTTACCAGCTCACCCTCTGACGCTGTGTTAGACTGCGCGGTCCATGCGCGTCGAGTGCGACTACCTGGTGTTGGGTAGCGGGGTGGCCGGCCTCAGCTTCGCCCTCGAAGCCGCCCGCCATGGCCGGGTTACGATGGTCACCAAGCGGAGCCGCACCGACTCGGCCACGAACTGGGCACAAGGCGGGATCGCCGCCGTGCTGGACCCGAAGGACTCGTTCGAGGCACATGTCAGCGACACCGTCGGCACCGGTGGGGGGCTCTCGCATCCGGACATCGTGGAGATGGTGGTGCGCGACGGGCCTGACCGAATCCGCGAGCTCATGGATCTCGGAGCGCGGTTCAGCACGAGGGAAGAAGATCTCACCCTCGACCTGACCCGGGAGGGTGGACACAGCGCGAGGCGCGTCGTCCACGCCGGCGACATCACCGGTGAGGAGGTGCAGCGCGTCCTCGTCGACGCAGCCGCAGCGTCGCCCAACATCGAGATCATCGAGAATCACATGGCCGTCGACCTCGTCGAGACTTCCAAGTTCGGCGGCGCAAGCCGCGTGGTTGGCGCCTACGTTCTCGACGAGACGACGGGTGACGTGCACACGTATCTCGCTCGCGCGACTGTCTTGGCAACCGGCGGCGCCGGAAAGGTCTACCTCTACACGTCGAATCCGGACGTCGCGACGGGCGACGGCGTGGCGATGGCTTATCGGGCGGGCGCCGTGATCTCGAACATGGAGTTCTTTCAGTTCCATCCAACCTGTCTGTTCCACCCGAAGGCCAAGAGCTTCTTGATCAGTGAAGCGCTGCGGGGGGAGGGCGGTATTCTGCGGCTCGCGAGTGGCGAAGCGTTCATGGAACGCCATCACGACATGAAAGACCTCGCCCCCCGTGACGTCGTGGCACGCGCCATCGACTACGAGATGAAGCTTCGCGGCGACGAATGCGTCTACCTCGATATGACCCACGAACCAGCTTCCTTCGTCGAGGAGCGGTTTCCGAACATCCATTCCCGCTGCCTCGGCTACGGTATCGACATGACCAAGATGCCGATTCCCGTGGTCCCGGCCGCGCATTACCTCTGCGGGGGCGTCACCGTCGACGAGCGCGGCAATACCACGCTCCCTGGCCTTTGGGCCATCGGCGAAGTGACCTGCACGGGGCTCCATGGCGCCAACCGCTTGGCATCCAACTCACTGCTCGAAGGGCTGGTGTATGGGCACAGGACCGCGCTCGCGGCCCGTGAGGCGTTGCAGAGCTCCCCTTCCACCGCGTCGCTTGAAGTGCCCGACTGGGATGCCGGCGAGGCGGTACCTAGTGACGAGGCTGTGGTTGTCACGCAGAACTGGGACGAGATTCGCCGGTTCATGTGGAACTATGTGGGCATCGTTCGCACCGACAAGCGCTTGCGGCGGGCCTCGCGCCGCATCGGCATGCTCCAAGACGAGATCCGCGAGTACTACTGGGCCCATTTGGTGAACCGCGACATGCTCGAGCTCCGCAACATCGCGGACGTGGCGGAGCTGATCATCCGTTGCGCTAGCGCGCGCAAAGAGAGCCGTGGTTTACATTACAATCTCGACTACCCCCATGCAGGCGAGGAGTGGGAAGGCGACACGCGGATCTCGAAGGACGCCCCGCCGACCATCGTCCACGAGTGAGCATTCGCATCGACCCGCTGCTACTTTGTAAGAGCGCGATTCGGTCGTGTTCTTACTTCTCGGGGGAGAGATGCGGTTCCTTCTTATCGTCACGGTTTCACTGGTCGGCCTGGGTTCGACATCCGCTGCCATCGCGCAGAGCGCGTCTTCTCGGGACGCGAAGATCGAAGCGGCGAAGACGGCCTTTGCGGCTGGTACAGGGGCCTACGCAGAGGGCGACTTCGAGACCGCGCTCGAGCGGTTTCGACGCGCCTACGAGCTCACCGGCAGTCCCGACCTGCTCTACAAC
>JBATLA010000437.1:0-2794 GCA_049669945.1 Polyangiales bacterium
TGACGTTGCCGCTGCCGCTGACACTGCCGCTGACACTGCCGCTGACACTGCCGCTGACACTGCCGCTGACACTGCCGCTGACACTGCCGCTGACACTGCCGCTGACACTGCCGCTGTCGCGCGCCGGAGCGCGAAAGCGAAAGCGCAGCCCCCTGGGATTCCCACGCAGAACCTACCCCGGGATCCGGCGAAGGCCTCGGATGTGCTGGTGCACCGCGCACTCCCGCTCATCCGCAGCGGCGAGCTCCGGCGTGCGGAGGCCACCTTGGACCGCGCCTGGGAGCTCGACCCGAGGAACCCGCAAGCCATGGCCGGCTATGCCACGCTCTACATCGCGATGGAGGATGGTGACCGAGCCGCGAAATGGGCCAAGAAGGCGGTCCGAAAGCGGTCCCGTCGGGCGCAGTATCACATCCTCTATGGGGACGCGCTCGACCTCCAGGGGGACACCGGTGCCGCGCGCAAGGCTTGGCGAAAGGCCCTGTCGATCGAGCCGGACAATCGAACGGCGAAGAGCCGTCTCGCCAAGAGCGGGACCCCGGGCGCCAATTAGTTGCCCATTGGGTCCAGCCGCGCCTAGCGTCGGGCCATGGCGAAACGATTCTTGTGGGCGCTCGTGCTGCTCGGGCTCTCGGGTTGCTTATTGCAGAACCTCAGCCCCGAGACGCGTATGCGGGACGCGGTAATCGAGCTCAACGAAGGTGCGCGCTGGGGCCGCATGGACGTCGCCAGCGGGCACGTCGCTCCCGTGTTTCGACCTCAGTTCCAAGCATCTCACATTCGCTGGGGTCGCGACATCCAGATCGCCGACACCGAGATCCTCGGCATGAGCCCGCACACCGACGAAGAAGGCGAAGGCGCTTTTTCCCGCATCGCGGTTCGATGGTACGAGGAGAGCACGATGGTCCTCGCCAACACGGTCATCCGCCAGACATGGCAGAAGCACAAGCAAACGTTCTTGCTGACGACCGAGTCGGTCGAGAGCGGCCACCCTGGCTTGCTGATGGTCCCTGAAGGATCGCAAGCCGCCCCTACGCCCGAGGGCGCGGACCGGCATCCGCATCCGCAGAGCTCGGACGAAGACGCCGAGTGGAGCACCGTCTACTAGCTCAAGCGATACCGATGGCTTCGCGGACGCGCGCCATCGTGCGGTCGGCTATCTCGTGCGCACGGCCGGCGCCCGCGTGAAGAATCGCATCGAGCCGTGGCTCGTCCGCGCGGATCTCTAAATAGGCCTCGCGCTTTGGGCCGAGCTCGGCTTCGACGGCGTCGAAGAGATCCTGCTTGGCGTGACCCCAGCCGTACCCTCCCGCCTCGAGTTGGGCTTTCATCTCTCGGGCGCGATCCGGAGCGACCAATGCGTACAGCTCGTAGACGGTCGATCCCTCGGCGGTCTTCGGCTCCTCCAGCGTCTCAGAGCTGGTCTTGATGCCCATGATCACTTTGCGGAGCTTCTTGGGAGGCGCAAACAGGGGGATGCCGTTGCCACGGCTCTTGCTCATCTTCTCACCATCGGTTCCAGGGACCAACGGCGCCTCGCTGATCAACGCCTCGGGAACGACGAGCGTGCCTTCGCCGTAGAGGTGATTGAGCCGCGTCGCCACGTCGCGCGTGAGCTCGAGGTGCTGCTTCTGGTCCTTGCCAACCGGTACGACGTCCGTGTCGTAGAGCAGAATGTCGGCTGCCATCAGCACCGGATAGTTGAAGAGGCCCGCGCTCGGCGACTCGCCGCGCGAAACCGCGTCCTTGTAAGCGTGACCCCGCTCCAGCTGGCCGGCCGCAAGGAGGCAGCTCAGGACCCAGGTCAGCTCGAACACCTGAGGCACGTCGGACTGCCGATAGAGCAAGGTGCGATCGGGGTCGAGACCGCAAGCGAGCCAGGTCGCCGCCACGTCGCGAATGTATCCACGGAGTGCCTCCGCATCACGCACGGAAGTGAGCGCGTGATAGTCGGCGATGAAGTACAGCGTGCGGTACTCCTCGACCAACGCTAGCGCCGGCCGAATCGCGCCGAGGTAGTTGCCGAGGTGCGGCAGGTGGGTCGGCTTGATCCCCGTGAGCGAAGTCTTCACCGGGCGGAGATTGTCCCATGTGGACAGAGCCGGCAACCGGGGTATCTTCGGGAACTCTGAAGAGGAAGCATGACCACTCGTCCGTTCAAGGTTTTGGGAATTCAACAAGTCGCCGTCGGGGCCGCTGACAAGAGCGCCCTGCGTCGCCTTTGGGTCGACACGCTCGGCCTGACTCCCCACGGCAACTACAAGAGCGAGAAGGAGAACGTCGACGAGGACATCGTCACGATGGGTGCGGGCGCCTTCACGGTGGAGGTCGATCTCATGCAGCCGATCGACCCGGAGAAGAAGCCCAGGGTGGACTCACCGCCGCTGAACCACGTCGGGCTCTGGGTCGATGACATCGACGCCGCGGTTCAGTGGCTCGGCGACCAAGGCGTGCGTTTCACGCCAGGGGGCGTCCGGCCCGGCGCAGCGGGCTACCGGGTGTGCTTCATCCACCCGAAAGGCAACGAGTCCGCTCCGATTGGCGGCGAAGGCGTGCTGATCGAGCTGGTCGAAGCGCCGGCTGAGGTGCGCGAAGCGTTCGAAGCGATCAGTCAGGCTTCCAACCGAGCTTGAGGCCGGTCACCTCGATGTCCGACTTGCGCGGGCGCACGACCACCTCTTCTAGCTCGGCGACGTCGTCATCTCGCTCGGCCAAGTAGGCACGCGCTTCCTCTTCGACCTCGATCTCGAGCGCGCGGATCGCCTCTTGCAGGTCTCGCAACTCCTCTTCGGCC
>JBATLA010000438.1:0-2526 GCA_049669945.1 Polyangiales bacterium
GGTTCGAACCGACCGCTCTCTCCGATTGCCACGATGCGGCCGCCCCAGCGCTCGGCGACGCCGAGCTTCTCCCAACTCGCGACGAGCGCGGCGAGCTCCGAGTCGCGAACGGTGAAGTATTGTGCTCCGTGGTCGAAACCGACCTCGGTGCCTTCGATCTCCACTCGCCGGGTGGAGATGCGGCCTCCGGGTGCGCGTCCCTTGTCAAACACACGAACATCAAAATCTCGACGCTCGAGCGCCGAAGCGCATGCGAGTCCGCTCAGGCCGGCGCCAATCACGGCGACTCGCACGCGCTCGCCTCTGTCGCCACGATTGTTCTTGGACGCAGTCATACCCTCGA
The DNA here is from genome assembly GCA_049669945.1 of Polyangiales bacterium. Lineage (GTDB taxonomy): Bacteria > Myxococcota_A > Polyangia > Polyangiales > Houyiibacteriaceae > SG8-38. The sequence goes on from JBATLA010000438.1 coordinate 344, forward strand.
GCGGTGTGAATAGCCTCGACGACCGCCGTGAAGAGCCTAGGGTTGGCTCGGGTGAGGTCAACGATGTCCGAAGAATCCAACGCGAAGTCCAATCCGAGAACGGTACTGTTGACCGGAGCGACGGGGTTCGTCGGGCGACATCTCGACGTGGCCCTCGCCGAAACCGATTGGGAGGTGCGCCGTGCCACGCGCGACCGCGGCAAGGCGTCTACGCCGGGTTGGGTCTATCTCGACGTAGAAGAGGTGTCTTCGATCGAGCCGGCGCTCGAGGGCTGTGACGCGGCGATCTATCTAATCCATTCGATCGATAACACGAGCGACTACCCCGAGCGCGAAGCACGTTCGGCTGAAGCGTTTCGCGAGGCTGCAGAGCGCGCAGGGGTGCGACGCATCGTGTATCTCGGCGGCGTGGCGCCCGCGGCCCGACCCTCTCGGCATCTTCAAAGCCGTCTGCACACTGGTGAGATCCTGCGCGCGGGACCGGTTTCGACCGTCGAGCTCCGGTGCAGTCTGATCATCGGTGCCGGAGGAAGCTCTTGGATGATGGTGCGTGATCTCGCAGCTCGGCTTCCAGCGATGCTACTGCCGCGGTGGCTCCGCTTCTCTTCGTGGCCCGTGTGGGTCGAGGATGTCGTAGTCGCGATCGTTCGTGCGCTCGACTTCCCGCTGAAGGGTAGCGCTTGGTTTGATTTGCCGGGACCCGAACGAATGTCTCACGCCGACTTTCTTGCGCGGGTCGCGAAGAGCATGGGGAAGGACCCACGGCTCGTTGGCGTACCCGTGATCACACCGACACTTTCGAGCTATTGGATTGCCCTGGTGACCCGCGCGGACCTCGCTCTTGCCCGCGAGCTCGTCCAGGGGCTTCAAAGCGACCTCGATCCGAGCGGCGACATCTTCTGGAACGAGATGGGCGACGAGGAGCCGACCCCGTTCCAAACGTCGGTGTATCAAGCGCTCGAGGACGAGAGCGCTGCCGAAGTGCCCACCCCAAAGCTCGTCGCGCGAATTCGAGGTCGCATGAGGGGCGGTGTCTAGGTGACGAACCCGGCACGTGTGCGGGGCATCGTCCTCGGGCTTTGTATCGCGGCCTTTTGCTTGGCGATGGGCTTGCGCGAAGTCCTCAACATTTGGATTGGCACCGGGAGCGCTGCGGTCATCTCCATCCTGCTCCTTCGCCGACTGCCGAACCCGCCGTCTCTTCGCGCGAACGAGGACCCGCTTCACAGTGGGATCGTAGGCTTGCTGGTGGCGTTCGTCATGTCGCTGGCGACCTGGATCCTATACCCCCTCAGCGTCGACTTCGTCCCGGCGATCGGCGTGGAAGTTCCGAAGCTCTACGGCCTCCTTCGGCAGTTTCCCGGCCCGGTTTGGGCATTGCCAGTTCTCGGTTTGGTCGTCGCCGCCGAAGAGCTCGTCTGGAGGGGGCTCGCGATCGATCTGTTTTCGAAGTCGTTCGGCGCCTCGGGTGCGGTCTTCCTGGCCGCACTGGTCTACGTGCTTCCGCAGATCGCCTTTCGCTCACCGCTCCTCGTGATTGTGGCACTGCTTTGCGGTCTCGTTTGGGGCGCCCTCCGCGTGTGGACTCGTGGGCTCCTTGCACCGCTGATCGCGCATCTCACCTGGGATCTGCTGGTCTTCGTTCTGTTTCCCGTGGAGTAATCAGGACGGCGGAACCAGCCCAAGCCCGCTGCCGTCGAGCCTCGCCTAGGGCGTAACGAAGTCCGGTCGCCGGCGTTCTGTGTATGGTGACCCTGTGGATTCTCTGACCCTCGTCTGGATCGCCCTCTTCGTGCTCGGCTACGGCCTGGTCTCCAAGCGCCTCGAGCGGACGATGATCACGCCCCCGATGGTGTTCGTCGCGTTGGGCCTGTTGTTCGGGGGACAGGGCTTGGCCACCCTCGGGATGCACGTCGATCAGCGCGTCATTCACACGCTCGCCGAGATCACACTCGTGCTCGTGCTTTTTGGCGATGCTGCACGGATCGACCTCCGCGTCCTTCGCACTGAGCTCGGCCTTCCCGTGCGTCTTCTCGGAATTGGCCTGCCGCTCACGATCGTGGCCGGCGCACTCTTCGCGAAGCTCCTGGTCCCGAGCCTCACCTGGCTCGAGGCCGGGACCCTCGGCGCCGTCCTTGCCCCGACCGACGCTGCCCTCGGTCAGGCGGTCGTCAGCGCACCCG
>JBATLA010000439.1:0-6568 GCA_049669945.1 Polyangiales bacterium
GGCGAGCCGGTCGATGCGGGAACGGGCCCGCGCCTCGTCCCAGCGAGGGACCGAACGTGCCGCTTGCATCAGCGCGATCTCATCCGCGCCAAGCTCGGTGGCCATACGCACGCAGTCGTCGAGCTTGGATCCCTTTGGGATGGACAGCAGGAGCACCACCCGCGTCGACGTCGTACCGCTCGATACCGCCTGCGCCGCCTCGCAGACGACGGCGTCACCCATGAATTGGATCCGCGCCGTGGCAAAGCGCCCCGATCCGTCGAAGAGCTCGACCTCATCGCCCGCGCGCAGCCGAAGAACCCGCGCGTGTCGGGCTCGTGCGTCGTCCAGGGTGACTGCCCCGCCGTCCTCCGGAAGGTTCGGCACATGGAGTCGCCGGACCGTCACGGCGCCTCCTGCCGAAGCACGCAGGCGCACCACTCCCCCTCTTCGACCAGCTCCTCGAGGTGCATCGACCCGTAGGCCGCGAGGAGCTCGTCTCGTTCCTTGCGGAGAATTCCGCTCAGGATCAGCGTCGCCCGGGGCGCCATTCGCGCGCGGAGCTCTGCGGGCATGTGTACTAGCACGCGGGTCTCGATGTTTGCGAGCACCAAGTCGAAAACGCCTTGGATCGCGGCTAGCGCGGTCGTCGATGCGTGGATGCTCGACGCGACGCCGTTGAGCGCCGCGTTACGTTCGGTGACGATGACCGCGTCCTCCTCGATGTCGACCGCAATCGAGGAGGACGCGCCGAGTCGAATCGCGGCGATCGAAAGAATGCCGCTACCGCATCCGACGTCGAGCACTCGTTCGTTTCCCGTGACTCGCGCGTCGAGCAAGCCGAGCACCAACCTGGTCGTTTCGTGATCGCCGCTGCCGAACGCGTTCTCCGGATCGATGGTGAGCACGACGTCACCCGCTTGGCTTTGCGCAGGCTCCCATGAGGGATGCAACAAGAGACGGCTGCCGATGCGCTGTGTGCCAAACCCGCGACGCCATTCGGTCGCCCAGTTCTGGTGGGGCACGTAGACCAGGTCCGCTTCGTACTCGGCGCGGACTTCGTTCAACGCGTGACGCGCGGCAGCCTCGTCTTCGAAGGCGGCGTACACGACGACGTCGCCCTCGGTGGGCTCGCGCACGATTGTCGTCTGGTCGCGCTGCTCGAGGCCTGTGGCGCCGAGCTCCCACAGCCTGAGTTGGGCGAGCTCGAGCTGCGCCGGTCGCACGCGAACGGTCACGAAGGGGTGGCGGCTTGGAGTCGCCATCAGACTTCCACCATGCGGGCCGAGATGTAGATCACCAAGAAGAGAAGCCAGGTGAGGGGGCCCATCCGGTTACCACCGCGCCAGGCGACGATCGGGGTGAAGACCGGGACGAGGAACCCGAGGTAGCGCCACTGTGCCGCCAATGGCCCAGCCAGCACGCGCCACGCCATCAAGAGGTGCGTGAAGAGGAGCGCGGCGCCAGAGAGGGCCCAAGCCACGAGCAACCAAAGTTCCACAGGGGACTTCTAGCCCATTTCCCGGCCAGCGTCAGCGAAGGTATGGCGCTACGCCTCGAGGAACCGCGTGACCTGTTCCGGGTCACCGCCACAGCTCGATGGTCGCATCACGCCGGCCGCTTCTCGCCGCACGCGAATGGTTTGTTCACCGGACGCGGTTCGGAATCGCACTCTCCAAGTGAGCTCGCCGTCGGGGAGCGTCTCGATCCATTCGATTGCGTCGACCGCCTTTTCACCGGTGCGACCACGCAAGAAGATCTCCGCGGCCTGCGTCGGCCGGTCGTACGTGCAGCGCCCGCGAAAGAGACCCAAGTCCCCCACCTCGCGGGCGTAGTGCGCGGCAACGAAGGCATCGGCATGCTCCGCTCGGAGCCGCCCATACATCAGGCCGTCGGGGAGCGACAAGACACAAGCTGCAAAACGGTGGCCTCCAAGATGGCTGGTCTGCCAAACATCGCCCAAACGGGCCTGCAACGAACGGTAAACCGCGCTCCCGTGTTGCGCGCAGCAACGATCACGCCGGCCATGGGCGCAAACCAGCAGCAAGGGTTCAGCCGGGGCCGCGGGCATCATCTGGAGGTCGAGATCGAGCAGGTCCTCGTATCGGTCGAGCTCGGCCTGACGGGCCTCTTCCGACGACACGACCATGAAGAGCGGGCGCTTGCCGGACCGCCCGGGACGGCGGATCAGTTGTAGGCGGGAGCGGGGCGTCTCCAACCACGCGGCGAGGCGATCACGCACGGCTTGGGCAATCGCATCGCTTTGAAGCGCCTTGGGCGCCCATGTGTCGGTGACTTCTAGCAACAACCAACGATCGACCGAATCGACCGCGGTCCCCACGAGCGATTCGTTCGCTTCGAACGACGCGACCGAGCACGCCTGACCACCCATCTCTAGTCCACTTGGTTGGGGAGCGGGCGCGCCATTTCTTCTTCGGCGCTGTCGATGGTGTGCTGGCGTCGCGCGGCAATCTCCCCACGCCACGCGTCGTATTGGGATTGGAGCTCGGCGAGCTGCTCGCCTGCGCGGGCGAGGTGCGCTTCGAGCCGGGCCTTTTGGGTTTTGTCGGTGACGGCGGCGAGCGCGTCCGCGACTGAGCGCTGCACCAACTTCATCCGCGCCACGGCGTCGGGGAAGTTCTGCCGCTTCGCGAAGCCGCTCGCTTGCACCGACCACAGGGCCCAGCGTTCTTTCTGACTCGTCAGGTCCATCTCGGAACAATCTAGAGCGTTTTGCCGGCCGGTCCAGCCGGAGCCCGTGGCCGGTGGTAGAGCCACCAATTGTCGAAGTGGGCCACACGTGAAATCGTCGGGTCGGACGCGAAGAGCGCGTCGGGGGACCGAGCGCGACGCACGAGAAACCAATCGAAGAACGCCCCGTGCTGGTCGAGTTGGAAGAGCTGCGGGCTCCACTCCCAGCGCACGGGAGTCTTTGGCGGAATCTCAGCTTCAGGGTCACTCTCGTCGCGGTACCGAAGCGGCGACGCCTCGAACTGGGCGAGGTGATAGCTCAACCAGCCACCGCGCTCCGCCTGCGCGTACGCCGGCAGGTGGACGTACGGACTGCTCTGCGCGCGCGACCCCTCGTGGTCGTAAACCAGGTAGAGTAACTTGGGAGCCTTCGGGAGCTCCCGAATGATCTCGCGGAAGTGCGTCGTCGTCGTGCCGAATTCGCGATGGGCGTCCGCCACGTACTCGGCAAGCGGCGCGATCGCAACCGCCGTCCAGATCACGAAGCCGAGATGCGCCCAGGTCTTGCGCGGAAGATTGGGCAACAACGCTGGCACGAGGAAGACCGCAGCGGTGATCTCCCTCGGAAACACGTACCACCAGACGCCCCGCTCCATCGGAAGCGTGAGGTAGAGCGCCATGAAGACAACGATTGCGATCCCCACGACCGCATGCGCCGGAACGACCCACCCACCCTTGGGCCATGATCGCAGGCGCAGGGCCGCAACGACGAACAGCACGACCGCCGTCAGCCCGAACAACAGTCCGACTCGGCGAAACATCTCCGTGTCGTCAGCACCGACGAAGATGTCGAAAGCGTAGCGGCCGGCGTCGAGGAGCCGGCTCCAGTCGGGCAGGCGGAACCAACCTAGCGCAGCCGCAAGCGGTTCGGCGCGTGTGACCCACCACGCAATGAACAACGCGGCGGCCACCGCCACGGGAATGGCCACGCCGCGAACATTGTCGACACGCCGATGCATGACGACGATGAGGAGCAAAAGAATGACCATCGTGCTCGGAAAGCGGAATACGTCCGTGAAGAAGAGGAGGACGAGAACCGCGAGAAGCATGCCCTGGAGCTTCGGGCTCGATCGCTCCGCGAGTCGGAGCGACAGACCGAGCGCCATCGCGAACAAGCCTAGTGCCGCGACATAGTTGATGAAGCCCCAGTGCGTGACCGCGCCCCAAACGGGGACGAGGCCCCAGAGGCCGAGCAGTGGCGACTTCCGAAGCCCCCAGCAGAGCACCATGAGCCCAGCCGGGAGGAGCGTCAGCATCAACGCCGCCGCGAGCTTCGTGGCCACGAGCGGCGGCAGAAGGAACATGAGGATCGCCGCGAGCGCGTAGAACGTCACGTAGGGCACAGCGAACAGCTGAAACGCGAACTGCTCGTGGAAATGCCAGCCGGGATCGAGGTAGTGCCGAAATATCGATGACGAGGCAGTGTGGAACGGAAAATCCGTCATCATCGGGTACTCGGCCGCCCAAAGCGGGGCGCCGATGACGTACACGATCGTGGCCGCCGCACAGAGCCAGGCCAGCCAAAGCAATGGTGGCGGGCCGCTCATCGGAGCGCCCGGATGGATTCGCCCCCCTGGCATCACGACCAGGTTATCACGGACGGGAGATTAGCCCTTGAGAGCTTCAGCACCGCCGATGATTTCCATCAATTCCTTCGTGATGGCGGCCTGGCGGGCTCGGTTGTACTGAAGGGTCAGCCGATCGATGAGATCGCTCGCGTTGTTGGTCGCAGAGTCCATGGCGGTCATTCGCGCGCCATGCTCTGACGCGACCGACTCGAGCAGCGCCCGGTAGATCTCGACCTCGACGTACATCGGCAAGAGGCTGTTGAGGAGCGCAGTCTGGCTCGGCTCGTAGATGAAGTCGCCGAGGCGATCCTCGGGGAGCTCCATCGGCTCGATGGGCAGGAACGGCTCGATGACGACCTCTTGGTTGATCGCGCTCTTGAACTCGTTGTAGACGAGGTAGCAGGCGTCGAGCTCATCCGATGTGTAGTCCTCTACGATGTAGCGGCCGATCTCGCCCGCCTTCTCGACGTTGAGGTCCTCGAAGACACCGAGGAAGTCGTGACGGATGTTGGCGTTGCGGCGCGTGAAGTAGTCGCGGCCCTTCCGGCCAATGATGCCGAAGGACACCTCGCTACCCTCGGCCTCGAGCTCCTTCCAGCGGTTGAACGCCGCGCGGCAGATGTTCGAGTTGAAGGCGCCGGCCAAGCCACGGTCGCTGGTGAGCACGACGAGCATGACCTTCTTGGCCTCGCGTCGGGCGAGCAGCGGATGGACCTCTTCTTCCGGACTGACGCGCGCCGCCACGCCGCTGAGGACCTCGTACGTCTTGAGCGCGTACGGGCGCAGAGCTTCGATGTTCTCTTGCGCCTTTCGCAGACGCGCGCCCGCGACCAGCTTCATGGCGCGGGTGATCTTCTGCGTGTTCTTGACGCTTCCTATGCGCTTCCGGATATCTTTGAGGGCGGCCATGGGGCGTTAGTTGTCCTGCGTGGGCTCGAAAACGTCGGCGAACGCCTTGAGGGCGTCCTCCAGTTGACTCTCGAGGGTGTCGTCGAGCTTCCCCTTCGAGATGATGTCGCTGAGGATCGAAGGGCGCTCAGCCTTGATCCAGGAGAGCAGCTCGATCTGGTAGCGTCCGATCGAGTCGGTCGGTAGCGGGTCGAGGTAGCCGTGCGTACCCGCAAAGATACAGACGACCTGGTCTTCGACCGGCCAGGGCACGTACTGGCCCTGCTTGAGAACCTCGACGAGACGCTCACCGCGGGAAAGCTGCTGACGCGTGGCGGCGTCGAGGTCGGACGCGAACTGTGCGAACGCTGCCATCTCGCGGAACTGCGCGAGCTCGAGACGAAGGGTACCGGCGACCTGCTTCATCGCCTTGATCTGTGCGTTGCCGCCGACTCGAGAAACCGAGATACCGACGTTGATCGCCGGGCGCACGCCCGAGTTGAACAAGTCGGACTCGAGGAAGATCTGCCCGTCGGTGATCGAAATGACGTTCGTCGGAATGTAGGCCGAAACGTCGCCAGCCTGCGTCTCGATGATCGGAAGCGCCGTCAGCGAGCCGCCCGAGTCCGGAAGCTTCTTCGCGACGAAGCCGGCGCCCTTTTCCTTGGCTGCAGCGTCGGCGTCGTGCTTCGACTCCGGTCCACCGAACACCTGCTGACCAAGGCGGCTTGGCTCTTGGTCTTCTTTCACGACGACCCACTCCTCGGCCATCTTCGCGGCGCGCTCGAGCAGACGGCTGTGAACGTAGAAAACGTCACCGGGGTATGCCTCGCGGCCGGGCGGACGCCGAAGCAGAAGCGAAAGCTGACGGTAAGCGACAGCCTGCTTGGAAAGGTCGTCGTAGATGCAAAGCGCATGCTGACCGCTGTCGCGGAAGTACTCGCCCATCGTGACGCCGGTGTACGGCGCGATGAACTGAAGGGGCGCAGGCTCGGAGGCCCCGGACGTGACGACAGTCGTGTATTCCATCGCGCCAAACTGCGTGAGCTTGTCGACGACCTGCGCGACGGTCGACTGCTTTTGGCCGATCGCGACGTAGATGCAGAAGACGCCCTTGCCCTTCTGGTTGATGATCGTGTCGAGCGCGACGGCAGTCTTACCCGTCTGGCGGTCACCGATGATGAGCTCTCGCTGACCACGGCCGATCGGAATCATCGAGTCGATGGCCTTGAGCCCGGTCTGAAGCGGCTCGCTGACGGGCTGACGGGCGACGATGCCCGGCGCCTTGAGCTCGACGCGACGCGTGAGCTTGCTCTCGATCGGGCCCTTGCCATCGACCGGCTGGCCGAGCGCGTTGACGACGCGGCCAACGAGTGCAGGGC
>JBATLA010000440.1:0-7595 GCA_049669945.1 Polyangiales bacterium
GACCAGTCTTCCACCCAGGATTGAGAACCGAGAGACGGACGCCCCGCCGCCACGCAAGACCGAGGCGTCAATCCCCGTCGCCGATCCGCTGACCGCACTTCTCAGCCGATTGGCGCAGCGAATCGACATCGAGAACACGGAAGCCGCGGCGATGAAGAATCAGGAGCGCTGGTCGGCCGCACGCGCCGCGATCGCCGAGACGTTCCTATCGATGCAGACCGACGGCTCGGTGGACGGCGACGTCGACATGCGGCGCATCGCGCACATCGCGCTGCACGAGGCGGTCGGTCTCGGGGCGCTCGACGACCTGTTGTCCGACGACTCCGTTCGCTCGATCGTAGTCAACGGGCACGAGCACGTCTTCGTCGACAAGGGCGAAGGGGTCGAGGCCACGCCGCTGGAGTTCTCTTCGCATGCGGCGTTGTTGCGTGTCGCCCGAAGACTCGCCGCGCAAACCGGTCAAACCCTCGGGGCGCAGCCGGTGCTTCACGGCCGTCTCACATTCGGACCGCGCCTCACCATCATGCAGCCACCATTGGTGTCCAACGGCCCGGTGATCGAGCTCCACGTCAGCAGCTCGAAGTCTCTCGACGAGCTCGCCGCAGCCGGTTGGATGAGCAGCGACGCCGCGACCTATTTGGGCAAGGCGGTCGCGGAGTGCCGGAACATCGTCGTGGCGGGTCCACGCGGCTCCGGCGTGACCGAGATGATGTCGGCCTTGGTGCGTGAGCTCTCCGACCAGGAGGTGGCCGTCGCCGTCGAGGCTGTCCCCAATCTCGACATCGATCGACGACGGATCGTCTCGCTGACCGCTGCGGACTCGGGCATCTCGCTCGCCGAGGCGATCGAACACGGGACTCGACTTCATTCGGATCGGCTCATCATCAACGATCTGACGGGCGCGCACACGATGGCCGCCCTCGCCGCGGTGCTTGGGCGCGAACCGGGACACCTCCTCGGCGTGCATTGCTTCAGCAGCAAGGACGCCATCGAAGGGTTGATCTTGGCCGCGGGTTGCGGAGGCGCCGAGCGCGCGTGCGTTGCTCAGCTCGTCGGCAGCGCAATCGATCTCGTCGTCGCGACGCAGCGGGGACCCGAGGGACCGCGGGTAACGGCGCTTTTCGAGATTCAGGGCCACGAGGCCGGCGACGTCGGCTACCAGTCCGTCCCGTTCTGAGCTTGGCCCTCAGGCGCCTTTGCTGAGGATCGCGCGCGGAGTCGCGCTCACACCTGGAGCGGGATACGCGGGTCGCGCGAAGTAGTAGCCCTGGCCGTAGTGCGCGCCGCAATCGATGACGACCTTCATCTCGGTCTCTTGCTCGATCCCTTCGGCGACGACGAGCGCACCAAGCTCCTGGCAGAGACGGACGATGTGACGAACCAGCACCTGCGCGCGACGATCATCGGCGAGGTCCGCGATGAGCGTGCGGTCGAGCTTCACGATCTCCGGTTGCAGATCGACGATATACTTCAGGTTGGAGTAGCCAGCGCCGAGGTCATCGACGGCTAGCGAGACGCCCTTGCCACGGATCTCGCGCAAGACGCTGTGACAGTACGCAAAGTGACTAAGCGGAACCGACTCCGTGACCTCGAGGTAGATCGGTTGGTCGTGCGTGAAGATCGGATCGTCGGGCTGCACCAGCCATGACTCATCGAACTCGTGTGGATGCACGTTCAAGAAGAGAGGCGCGTTGGTACAGTTCGTCGTCGCGATTTCACGAATCGCACGGCCGAGCGCGCCGACGCAACGAGAGGCGATCGCTTCTTCGAAAAGTCTCGGTGGCGTCGTCCAGTGAGGCGAGTCGCTCCGCACGAGCGCCTCGTACGCGAAGGGCTCCATCGTGGTGAGCGAGACGATCGGCTGATAGACGACGCTGAGCTGGCCCCGCGAGAGCACCCCCGGCAGACCCTTCACACCACGGATGCGCGGGATCCCCGAACGGATCTCCTGGGCCTTCTCGAGCCAGTTGCGAAAGTTCGTCACTCGTTCCCCACCACGGTAAGTTTACAATATCAGAACCCTGTCTTGATATCCCAATTTGGGGAGTCCTAGCGCGGCCTAGGGGCAACTGGTATGCCCGAAAGCCATGACTCCCTCAGTATCGATCGGCCCCGTACCAGATAGCCCTATCGGCACGACACTCGAACGACACCTGCTCGATCGCCAGCGGCGGATGCCGGAGGCGACAGGCGATTTCACGGGGCTTTTTCAGCAGATCATGCTGGCAGCCAAAATCATAGGCAGCCGGGTCAGCAAAGCAGGGCTCTCGGACATCCTCGGGCGGACGGGCACGACCAACGTCCAGGGTGAGCAAGTTCAGAAGCTCGACGAGTTCGCCAACGCAGTGATCGTGCAAACCGTCGAGGCCGGCGGTCACGTCTGCGTCATGGGGAGCGAAGAGGTCGAGGACCCGATCACGATCCCGAAAGAGTACCCACAAGGTAAGTACGTGCTGCAGTTCGACCCGCTCGACGGCTCGGGCAACATCGACATCAACGCGTCGATCGGAACGATCTTTTCGATTCATCGGCGCGTGACGCCTCCGGGCCAGGGCTCGATGAAGGACCTCTTGCAGAAGGGGAGCGAGATCGTCGCGGCGGGGTATGTCATCTACGGATCGTCGAACATGCTGGTGTACTCGACGGGCGAGCAAGTCGACGGCTTCACGTATGACCCGGGCGTCGGCGAGTTCTTCCTGTCGCACCCGAAGATTCGCATTCCGCAGCGCGGAGGGATCTACTCGATCAACGAGGGCAACTACCACAACTGGTCCGAGGGCACGCAGAAGTGGGTCGACTGGATTAAGACGCCGAGCGAAGGCAAGAAGGCCTACCGGCTTCGCTACATCGGGGCAATGGTCGCGGACCTTCACCGAACACTGCTTCGCGGCGGCATCTTCGTCTACCCACGGGATGTGAAGAATCAGAAGGGCAAGCTTCGGCTCCTCTACGAAGCATCGCCAATGGCGTTCCTGGTCGAAGCCGCGGGCGGCGCCGCATCCGACGGAGACCAACGCATTCTCGAGATTGAGCCTACCGAGCTCCACCAGCGCACGCCGGTATTCATTGGAAGCCCCGACGACGTCGCTGACGCCCTGCGATTCGTGAACGGCTGACGCTCGCTAGAGCTTCGGCGTCATCTGAAAGGGCACGTTGATCCGCACACAGCCACCCGTGGGCCTCGGGAACTTCCACGTTCGGGCGACACGCTTCACGCACGAGTGAACCTGCCGGTCTCGGAGCGTGCCGTCGACGGAGACGGCACGGACAGTGCCACTGGCGCCGATCGTGAGCTCGACCTCCATCGACCCTTGCAGGAGGTTGTTGCCCTTGAGGCCACGCTCGTAGCAAGTCTGGACCTGCTTGCTGGCCGCGCCCTTGATGACGTCGCGCACCTGAGCGGTGTTGATCGCCCCGTTGCACTCCCAAGTTTCCGGTCGGGAGGCGGCCGGCTCGTCCTGTATCCGAGGCGATCTCTGGTCGGGCTCGGGGACCCCGGCATCGTCCTCCTCAGGGATCTCGATTGCCGGCGCGAACTGCTCGCGTGTGGGCGCCTCGGCAGCCGGCGCTTCGACCTCGGCCGGTGGTTCGGCGGGGTCATCATCTCGCAAGAAAAACCACAAACCGCCCGCGGCGAGCAGCAGGAGCAGAGCGACCAAGCCGTACTTCCCGTCGTTCTTCTTCAGTGGTGGTAGGCTCGACGCCCCGGTCACAGTCCCCTCACTTGCCCCACGTGGGGGCGCTCGGCACGCCCAAGGCCGGAGTGTAGAATCCCTGGCCCCTGAGGCCAACTCTCCGGTTCAGACTCGCCCCGAAAACCGGAGTTTGCCGCGGGCCGACCTCTCCTCTATGGTTCGGCCTCTTTAAATGGCAATTGGTGATGGTCGATAAGCTCAAAGGGTTTTTTCTCGTTCTTCTCGTGGTGCTGCTCTCGGCGGTGTTCGCTCTCCAATTCGGAGGCGGCCAGGCCGAAGGGTGCGCAGCGGGCGGCGGCTCCTACCTCGCGCGGGTCTATGACCAGACGCTGAGCAGGGGCGATTTTGAGGCGTCGTATGCGATCGCCAACTTCGGGAGACTCCCCGAGGAAACGCAGCGCTCGATGCGGCTCCCCGAGCTGGTCTTGGACGGCCTCGTCGACCGGACGCTTCTCGCCCGAGAGGCGCGCAAGGTGGGCTTCCAGGTGACGACCGACGAGGTCATGGCGAGGTTCGTCAACGACGGCGTCATCCTGCTGTCGCTCGGCGTCGGCGCGCCACCGATGCTGCCGCAAGGCGAGATCCCCGTTTCGTTCGCGGACAAGGAGGGCTCCTTCAACAAGGAGCTCGCCGAGCGGTACATCCAGAACGGTCTGAGGCGTAGCGTCGGAGAGTTTGCAGAGGCCCAGGTCGATGAACACCTGGCGGCCAAGATGCGCGAGCTCGTGGCGGCTTCGATCACTGTGAGCGACGCGGAGATCTGGGACGACTACGTTCGTGAGAACGACACCGCGAAGATCAAGTACGTCCGCTTTTCGCCCGCGTACTACATGAAGGAGAAGTCGCGCGCATCCGAGGCGGCACTCGACGCCTGGATCGCCGACAACAGCGAGCGCCTGGCCGCCGAGTACGAGACCAACAAGCATCGGTACACCAATCTGGAAAAGCAGGTCCGCGCCAGACACATCCTCGTGAAGGCCGGCAGCTACGCCACCGACGAACAGAAGGCAGAGGCCAAAAAGAAGGCGGAAGCCCTGCAGAAGCGCGCGACCGGTGGAGCCGATTTCGCAGCGCTCGCCCGTAAGGAAAGCGGCGACCAAATCACGGCGAAGAACGGCGGCGACATCGGCTTCTTGAAGAAGGGCGTGATGCCGGAGTCCTTCGACGACGCGCTATTCGTGTTGGAAGTCGATGAGGTTTCGGAGGTCGTCGAGACGCAGTATGGGTTTCACGTCATCAAGGTGGTCGCCATCCGCGAAGGGGATGTCCCGATAGATGAGGCGAAGCGCGAGCTGGCTGAGACACTCTACCGAACCGACTGGCTGGAGGCCCGCGCCCAGGACGCAGCCGCCGGCGCTCTCGGCACCTGGAAGGCATCCGGGGACGAGGCCATCGAAACGAAGCTCTCCGCGGAAGGGGATGACTCCGCGTTAGCGCCGAGCCTCGAAGAGACCGCTGACTTCGGCCGCGCGGACACCCCTGTGCCCGGCCTTTCGACCGCCGCGCTCGTCGACGCCGTGTTCGCGCTCCCCGAGGGAGAAACCTTCAGCCCAGCCCCTGTGAAGATCGGTCGCGAATGGCTGATCTTCCGCCTCATCGACCGCACGCGGCCGGACGAGGCCGCGTTCAGCGACTCGGTCAAGGAGACGACGCGGGAGGTGCTAGAGACGCTGAAGCAGAAGGAGGCGGTGGACCTCTACATTCAGCACCTCCGCAACAAGGCGACCGACGACAAGGCGCTTCGGGTCAATCCGCTCTCGACCGAGGATGGCCGTAGTTAGCGGAGTGAGCCTGCCCGCCTTGCCGTCCGAGTCGTTCACGCTCGGCAACGGCTTGCGGGTGCGCCTCATTCCACTGCCTCACCTGCAGTCCGCAACGGCGTCGTTCTTCGTCCGGGTCGGCTCTCGCTACGAAAGTCCGGAAACCAACGGATTGAGCCACTTCCTCGAGCACATGCTCTACCGAGGAACCGAGCGCCACCCCGCCGCGCACGAGCTGAACCTGGCGATCGAACGGCTCGGCGGAACCCTCGACGCAGCCACGCACGTCGACTTCACCAGCTATGACCTGACTTTGCCGCCGGAGACGATCGCCGACGGCACGACGTTGTTGGCCGAAGTGCTCCGCCAACCGCTTCTGACCGACGTGAGCACGGAGAAGCAGATCATCCGGGAGGAGATCCTCGAAGACCTCAACGAGGTCGGGGAGCAGATCGACATCGACAATGTGTCACGGCAGCTGCTCTACGCGGACCACCCGCTCGGGTTCTCGATTCCAGGGCCGCTCGCCAACTTGGACCGCTTCGAAAGCGATGATCTTCGGCGTCACCACGAGGGGCACTACACGGCGCGCAATTCGGTTCTTTGTGTTGCGGGCGCCTTCGACGCGGTGGAGATCCGCACCGCGCTCGAAACGGGCTTCGCCGGCATGCCAGCGGGCGGTGCGATCGAGCCAAGCCGCGTTTCCAGCGGCGCTCGGGAGAGGTTTGCGTACGTTCACGATGCTGGGAGCCAGACCGAAGTGCGGGTGTCGTTCCACACACCCGGGGTGAAGGACGAAGAAGCCCCCACGTTGTTGCTGCTCGCACGAGTCTTGGACGACGGACTCAGTACTCGCGTCCATCGTACGATCTGCGAGGAGCGGGGACTCGCGTACGAGGCCTTCGCGGACAACGATTCGCTCGAGGACTGTGGGGTCTTCGATTTCGGCGCTTCGGTCGAGCACCGCAAAGCGCCTCATCTCGTGGAAACCGTGCTCGAACTCGTCGAGTCGCTTCGGCGAAGCGCGCCCAGCGACGACGAGGTCGAAAAAGCCAAACGGCGCTACCTTTGGGATCTCCGCACAGTCCGGGACGACCCGGAAGCGGCCGTCCATTTCGTCGGCGGGAGCGCGCTATTTGGGCTCCCGGAAGAGCTCGAAGTGATCGGCGAGCAGGTGGCGAAGGTGACTCCCGAGGACATCCAAGACGTCGTGAAGCGCCACTTCGACTCGGCCGATGCGCACCTCACGTGCGTTGGGGTCCTCGACGACGCATTGCTGACCGAAGTGCGGGGCCTCGTTCGAGCTTAGCTCTCGAGGTTCACCCAGTGAGCGTCGCCGTCGGGGCCCCACTCCTTCTTCCAAAGGGGCACCGTCTCTTTGATGCGGTCGATCGCCTTTCGGCATGCGGAAAACGCTTCGTCCCGATGGGCAGCGCTGGCGGCTACACATACGGCCACGTCGCCGACCTCGAGACGGCCGATGCGATGCACTGCTGCAATGCGCGCGCCCGGGTGCTCCGCGACGACGCCGTCCAACACCCGGCGCATCTCTTTGTCGGCCAAGCTCTCGTGGGCCTCGTAGTCGAGACGCGATACCGCTTTCCCGTCGGCATGATCGCGGACCACCCCATGGAAGATGCAGACGCCCCCTGCGCCAGGGTGATCGACCGCTTTTCGAGTCTCGTCGAGCGAGATCTTTCGCTCTGTGATGCGGCATAGAACGACGGGCGCACCACCGGCGACCGGCGGGAGCACATCCACTCGGTCGCCATCGTGTAGCTCGGTGAACGTGTCGACGAAGTCGCCGTTGACCGCCAAACGCATGCGTTCGATGAATACGGCCAAAGAGGGAAAACGCGCGGCCATCGCCTCCCGGAGCTCCGTCTGCGCCACGCTCGGAGTGGTGAACTCGAAGGTGGAGCTGCCACAACCCGCGAGCTCTTTGGCGGCGGCGTAATAGTGAACGCTGACCTGCATCGCTCGGCCAAGCCTAGCAGGGCCCGGAAAAGCGGGAAGGGCCGCCTCCCATGTTAGGATCGGACCCGGTGAGTGAGTCGGGTTTGAAGTTGATGTGCTGGGTGGTGGCGGCGGCCTTCGTGGGGGCAACGCTGGCGATTCCACAGGCTGTCGACCCATGGGA
>JBATLA010000441.1:0-4089 GCA_049669945.1 Polyangiales bacterium
CGCCTGCGACGTCCAAGCACCGCTGCCCAACACGACTGCGTGCGACAATGGCGGTGGCCCGGCCTCCGGTCTGTGTGACGGCGCCGGTGTCTGCATTTAGCTGAGCCCGCCGAGCTCGGCGGAAAGCTTAGCCCCCTGAAAAAAGACGGGGCCCTTCTTGGGGCCCCGTCGCCCTTCTTCTCTGCTCGGGCTCTAGCCTGACAGCTCGCCCTGGATCGACTGGAGGCTCTGCTTCAGCCAGCTTCGGAAGAGAGGCATGACAGGCAGTGCCAAGGGATAGGCCAACGCGGACCTCAGCGCGAAGTCGTAGCTCCAATCGATCTGCGTCCCGCCGCCGACCTCGGTGAACGTCCAAGTGCCGGTTCCACTTCGAACGAGCAGCGCGAACGGCCCTTTGAGGCCCGTGGACCAGCGATAGCGGTGGAGGGTCGGCGGCGCATAGTCGAGAATCTGTTCGTCGAGCACGCTGCCGTCGGTCAACGTGATCCGTCGGTGGTCCCCCTCCTTGAGGGAGTGACCGTCGAAGAACGCGCACTTCTGGACGCCCGCAACAGGAAGTCTCGGCTGAAGGTGCTTCTCGTATGTCTCGTTGCGGCAGCAGAAATCGAAGACCTCTTCGAGAGGTTTCGAGACGACGATGGAGGCGGCGGTGGAGATGTTCATCTTGGGTCCGGACCCTACCACGCCGAGCTGCACTTGAAGGCGTATCCATGATAGTCCGATCCCATGGTGCGAACCCTATCGCGAGCCGCCGGCCTCGTCGTGGTGACGCTGGCAGTCCTCGTCACCGCAGTGGAGCTTCGGAACCGAAGCGGCGTAAAACGGGCCGACGCCGAGCTTGCCGCGCGCCGACCTTCACGGCTCGGCGACTTCGGTGCGACCGAGACCCTTAGAATCCTGCCGCTCATCGACTGGCACGCCTCCCGACCCGAGCTCCAGACGGAGATGGGCGTGTCCTATCTGATTGAAACCGACGAGCATCGCGTCCTGTTCGACGTTGGGCAGAACACCCGGCAGGAGTCCCCCTCCCCGCTCGAGCAGAACATGAAGGCGCTCGGCGTGACGCTCGAGACGATCGATCGGCTGTTCATCTCGCACAACCACTTCGATCATGTCGGCGGAAGGCAGAACCAAGAGGACCAGACGTTCTCCGTTGGCGTTGAGCCTGTGCCTCTGCCCGACGTGCAGGCGTTCGTTCCGATCCCGATGACCTACCCGGGACTGAGCCCCGCGCACGTGCCCGAGCCGACCAAGGTGGGCACAGGGCTGGCATCCACAGGCACCATTCCGCGGCAACTCGTTTTTGGCTGGATCGACGAGCAGGCTTTGGTCGTCCAAGTGGCGGGACGAGGGGGCGTCATCATCGTCGGCTGCGGCCATCAAACCATATCGAAGCTCTTGCAACGGTATGATGAGGTGTTCAGCGAGCCTTTGTACGGCATCGTCGGCGGGTTTCACTACCCGGTGCCCGAGGGGCGGCTGAACGTGATGGGAATCAATGCGCAACGAAGGTTTGCCTCGGGGGACGGAATGCTTGCGCCCATCGCCATGGTTGACGTGAAAGCCGAGCTTGGCGAGCTACATGCCCGAAATCTCGGCCTGATCGGGGTCGGTGGCCACGACAGCAGTGATGAGGTCATCGCGATGTTCGCGGAGGCCTTTGGGGACGCATATCGGCACATTCGGGTCGGCGAGCCCATCGTGATCAGCTCCGCCGAGTGAGTTGCCGCCTCGCCAGGTCGCTCTAGGAAACGCGATTGAAACAAGCCGCGGAACATGCGTTGCCGGACAGCCCGCGGCACGCTAAAACCCGTATGAATTCATGAATCAAAAAGCCAAGCTCGAATACGACGACACCAGCTACGAAATGCCCATCGTCGAAGGCTCCTATCAGGAGCGCGCGATCGACATCCGTAGACTGCGAAAAGACACCGGCCTCATCACCCTCGACTCCGGCTACATGAACACCGGGGCGACGGAAAGCGAGATCACCTTCATCAACGGTGAAGAAGGGATTCTGCTCTATCGCGGGTACCCAATCGAGCAGCTGGCCGAAGAATCGTCGTTCATCGAGACGAGCTATTTGCTGATCTATGGCGAGCTTCCAACTGAGACGGAGCTCGAAGAGTTCTCCACGCTGCTGACGTATCACAGCATGTTGCATGAAGACATGCGTCACTTCTTCGACGGGTTCCCGTCCCGCGCGCATCCGATGGCGATCATGACGTCGATGGTGAGTGCACTTTCGGCGTACTATCCGGACAGCCTCGAGCCAGACACGGAGAATCAGCAACACATTGCGCGTCTGCTCTCGAAGCTCCGGACGATCGCGGCCTTCAGCTACCAGAAGAAGCAAGGGCGCCCCGTGCAGTACCCGCGCAACGAGCTCGACTACTGCGGCAACTTCCTCCACATGATGTACTCGCACCCGGCCGAGCCGCTCTACGAGCCGGACCCGGAGCTAGTGCGCGCGCTGAACGTTCTGTTGATCCTTCATGCGGACCACGAACAGAACTGCTCCACGTCGACGGTTCGTCTCGTCGGGTCGAGCCAAGCGAGCCTCTACGCGGCGATCAGCGCCGGCATCTCCGCGCTCTGGGGTCCGCTCCACGGCGGCGCGAACCAAGCCGTCATCGAGATGCTGAAGGAAATCCGCGACGAAGGCGGAGACCCGAAGACCTTCATGCAGCAGGTGAAGAACCGCGAGCGCCGCTTGATGGGCTTCGGGCACCGTGTCTACAAGAACTTCGACCCTCGGGCGATGATTCTGAAGAAGTACGCGGACCGCTTGTTGAGCCACCTGAAGATCAGCGACGAGCTGTTCGATATCGCGCGCCAGCTCGAAGAAGTGGCGCTCTCGGACGAGTACTTCATCGAGCGGAAACTCTACCCGAACGTCGACTTCTACAGCGGTATCATCTACCGGGCGATGGGGATCCCCACCGAGATGTTCACGGTGCTTTTCGCCATGGGCCGCATCCCTGGTTGGATCGCTCATTGGAAAGAGATGATGGACGACCCGAACGTTCGCATCGGCCGCCCCCGACAGATCTACACCGGCGCCACACGCCGAGAATACGTGCAGGTCGGCCAACGCTAGGGCGTCCTAGAACTCGGGCGGGTTGAAGACGTAGCTCTTCTCTTCGACGCGCTTGCTGATGCGCCAACCTGCCTCCGTGCGGCGGTACTCGTCGACGTACCAGAGCCCGACCATGAAGATGTGGGTCTTGCCGTCGGGCAAGGCCAGTTCCTGGGGATTGAAGCACATCACACGGCCCGTGGCGGTGTCGCCGTCGACACCGATTTGCGCGTTGGCGTTGAGGTGCTGGTGACTGGCGAACATGCCCATCACCTGATGTAGAAAGGCGATGATCTGGTCGCGACCGCCAACCGGTCCGCCGACCGAGCTGTAGTCGATGTGGGCGTCTTCGGTGAACACTTCGCGCAGATCGTCGAACCGTTTTTGATCGATGATGGCGGCGTAGTCGTAGACCAAGTCCTGAATCTCGAGACGGTCCGAAATCTCTTGCAGCGAAAGTGTCATGGCGGCCGAGGATAGACCGTCACGACACGGGGGCACAAGCGTGCGCGTCCGCGTAGGTCGTTGACCAAACGTATGCTTTGGAGCAGCCAAGAATGCGGGAGCTGGGCCGCTGGGATTGACCTCGAGGAAAGCATCCTTCCAGAGTCGGTTCTCGACTCGGTAGCCGATTTGCCTCGATGGTGGGATACTCAGTTGGGACGATGGATAAGCCGTTCGAGTCCGAGCTGAAGCCACACGCGCTGCCACGCGAGCGGCTCGTCGACCTCTGGCACCGGACCGTACGTGCACACGGCCATCTTCGCGAAACTTGGTCTGCTGCGGTCGCGGACCGATACGGTCGAGAGGTCGCGAATGCGGTCGCGCTCGCGGGCTGGCCTCTGCTTCGCGGAGGCGCGACCGCGAAGGAGCTGTTCTTCGACGACCTTCGTTTCATCGTCGCCGCGACGGAGCTCGAGCCCTACATGCTTACGGTTGCGGAGCCCGGCCAAGCCGAGGTCCCGCAGGTGCTCACCGCTGATCGGCGCTGGTTCGAGCTCTTCGTACGC
>JBATLA010000442.1:0-2212 GCA_049669945.1 Polyangiales bacterium
CCGACTTCAGTCTTCCCTCGAGCGCCGTGCTGGCCTCCTCGTCGAGCTTGCGGCCGCCCTCACGGAACTCCTCTGCATGCTCTTTCGCGCTGTTCAGGATGTGGTCCCGCGCTTCCTTGGGCAGCGCAGCGAGGCGGTCCTTCTTGATGACATAGGCGCCGACGACGATGCCACCGCCGGGCTTGGTCATCGTCTTGAGCCGGGTGTGCCACTGGAAGCCGAGAACACCGATGGACGATGCGATCACGGTATCGATCATGCCGGTTTGGAGCGCCCCAAAGACCTCGGGCAAGCCAAGCGTGACCCCGTTCGCCCCCGCGGCCTCGATGAAGGCGCGCATCGTCACCGAGCCACGCCAGACCCACGGGCGAACCGCCTTGAGATCGTCCGGGTGCTGGATCTTGTGTCGGGAGAAGATCCGGACCTGCCCCGAGTCGCCCCAGGACACGAGCACGTAGCCCGCCTTGTCGAACTGCGCCTCGAGCTGCGAGGCTAGCTGCTCCCTCACGTCGTCGAGCGCCGGATAGCTCGTGATCAAACCCGGCGCCTGAAGCACGAGCACCTGCGGGACCAAGGCGCCGAGGCCGGTGGAGGTGAGCAAGGCGCCGTCGAGCTGACCGACACGCATCTTGCGGACCACGGTCTCCTCATCACCGGCGACGCCACCGTGGTACATCTTGAGCTCGACTGCGCCGTTGGTCTTTTCCTTGAGCTCTTTTCGGAGTTGCTGGAACGCTTTCCCAAGGCCGGACTGCCGCGGCGCAAGGGTCGCGAGCCGGAGCTGATGCGTGGGCACAGGCGCGGCCTCCGCCTGGGCGCTGTTGAAAAAGGGATCCCCGCTGACGACGAGGCTAAACAAGATGAGCGGCAAGGCCGCCAAGACGATGCGCATGGGTGCAACAAGACACGAAGCGGACGTTCGCTCAAGCCGCCCTACCCAGTGGCGCGCATGACCCCGCTGTTGGGGAGATCGAGGCCGTCCAGGCAGCCCGAGATGTCCGCCAGAACCTGCGGCACCGCGGATACGTCCCCGATGGGGTTGATCACGCACACATCGATGCCCGCCTGAGCGTACGCCCGAATCCGTGCGCGGACGGTCTCCTTGTCCCCGACGACCGCCATCGCGTCGCATAGCCGATCGGTCACGCCGGCCGCAACGCCGGCGCGATCGCCTTTGGCGAAGGCCTCGCGAATCTGGCGCGCCTCTTGTTCGAAGCCAATCCACTCGAAGCACTTGTTGTACCCGGGGGTTGCCGCGTACGCGCCAAATACCGTGCGAATCAGGTTTCGGCCCATGTTCGGATCGTCCGCCAGGACCACGTGCAGCCGCGCGACGACCTCCAAGTCATTGGGGTCCTTCCCGGCCTCTTCCGCCCCCGCGCGGACCTCGCCGAGAACCTGCGGCAAGGCCGATTCCGGGACCATGTTGAGACACACCCCGTCACAGAGAGCGCCCGTGAGCCGCAACATGCTCTTGTTCAGCGCGCCGAGGTAGATCGGCACTTCGCCGACAGGCGCGCCACCCAGGCGGAAGCCTTTGACGGAGAGTGTCTTGCCTTCGTACGTCGTCTTCTGGCCGCTCAAGATCTGACGAAGCACTTCGACGTGCTCCCGCATGGTCGTGAGCGGGCGTTCGTAGGCTTGACCCGCCCAGTCACGGACGATGTTGGGGGAAGAGAGGCCGATGCCGAGAATGAAGTTGCCGCCGGTCATCTGACTCAGGGTCATCGCCGACATCGCGTGCGCCATGGGCGTGCGGGTTTGCGCAGGAACGACGGCGGTGCCGATGCGAACACCAGGAAGCGCATGCGCTACGGCGCCCGCCAAAGCATACGCATCCCCACCGTTGACTTCGGCCATCCAGATCTCTTCGTAACCGCGATCATGCGCGGCCTTCGCGAGCTCCGCGGCTTTGTCGGCGCCTCCTATCGGCAGGGTCATGCCCAACCGAGCGTTCTTTTTCGCCCGCTCCATGCGCGAACCTTAGTGCAAGACGGTCAATTCGGCTCGCGAACCTGCTAACACGGCAGGATGAGCGAGAGTTTCGAGGTCAGCGCGCCGATGAAGGCGCTCGTCGTCAACGTCCGGGCGAAGGTCGGACAGAAGGTGGCCGCCGGAGAGACGCTCGTCATCCTCGAGGCGATGAAGATGGAGCACATCGTCGCGGCCGAGCGGGGCGGCATCGTGACTGACGTGCTGGCCGGTGTGGACG
>JBATLA010000443.1:0-3182 GCA_049669945.1 Polyangiales bacterium
GCCCGGCTCAGGCACAAGGTGTCCTCCGACGTCATGACGAGGGTTATCGGCCACCCGACTCGGCGGTTGCGTCGCGGCGCGCCGACTCTAAGCTCCGGCCAAGGTGTCCGAACAAATGCGTGAAACCCCTCTCGCGGACGAGCACGGGCGCCTAGGCGCGCGACTCGTTCCGTTCGCGGGCTGGCGAATGCCGGTTCAATACGAAGGCATCAAGAAGGAGCACGAGGCGGTCCGCCAGCGAGCCGGCCTTTTCGATGTCTCTCACATGGGCGAGATCCTCGTCGAAGGCCCGAACGCGGTGGCCGCGGTCGATCGACTCGTGACCAACGACGTGGCCAAGCTCGACGTTGGGCGCGCCTTGTACACCGTGTGTTGCAACGAGTCGGGGCTCATTCTCGACGACCTGATCGTCTATCGCCTCGAGGCCGAGAAGATCCTCGTGGTCTGCAACGCGTCGAACCGCGACAAGATCGTCGCGCACTTCGCGAAGAACCTGAGCCTCGAAACCCCTTGGAACGACGTGTCCGACGCCTGGGCGCTGCTCGCCCTCCAGGGGCCGAGCGCGCGCGCCATCATGAGCGACCTCGGTGCACCGGAAGCTTTGCTGGGACTCGGCTCCTTTGATGTCGCGCGGGCCACCGTGGCGGGCGTCGACCTCTGGGCCGCACGGACCGGCTACACGGGCGAAGATGGTTTCGAGCTGTTCTGCGCGAATGAAGACGCGGTGACGCTCTGGCGCGCGATCCTCGCGGCGGGCCAACCTCATGGGCTGCAACCCGTCGGGCTCGGAGCACGCGACACGCTACGTCTCGAAGCGCGACTCATGCTCTACGGCAACGACATCGACGAGCACACGCACCCCTTCGAAGCAGGCCTTGGCTGGGTGGTGAAGCTCGACGCCGGGGATTTCATCGGGCGTGAGGCGCTTCGCGCGATCAAGGCGGCTGGCTTCGATCGAAAGCTGGTCGGTTTCGAGATGACCGAGCGCGGAATCGCCCGCCATGGCTACCCGATTCTGGCCGGAGGAGAGCGCGTCGGCGAGGTCACCAGCGGGTCCCCGGGGCCGACGGTTGGACGGAACATCGGTCTCGGCTATGTGCCCAAGGCCCTGAGCAAGGTTGGGACCGCTTTGGGCATCGAGATCCGTGGCAAGCAGGTCGGGGCCGTGGTAGTGACCACCCCGTTTTACAAGAGGTGACAATCGTGACGTACCCGAGGAACCTTCAGTACACCCGAGAGCATGAATGGGCGCGCCTCGAAGGTGATCTCATTCGCGTCGGGATCACGGCCTACGCCGTCGAGCAGCTCGGGGATGTGACCTTGGTCGACATGCCGGCACCAGGCGAGGACGTTCAGGCACACGAGCGCTTCGGGGACATCGAGTCGGTGAAGACGGTCAGCGAGTTGTTCGCGCCGGTCAGCGGTGAGGTCGTGGACGTCAACGCGGCCCTCGAATCCAGCCCGGAGCTCGTCAATGAGGGCCCCTACGAAGACGGTTGGCTGATCACGATTCGCCCGTCTGATCAGGCGGAGCTCGATGGGCTCATGGATGCGGCAAAATACGAGGAGTACCTCGGCACCCTCGATGGCTGAGCGACGGTCGCGCACGTGAGATATCTACCGCACACCGACGAAGAGATTCGAGCGATGCTCGCAGAGGTCGGAGTCGACCACATCGACGAGCTGTTTTCCTCGATCCCGGAACGCTATCGGCTTGGGGCCGAGCTCGACCTCGAGCCCGCGCTCGACGAGCCCCGCCTGATGCAGCACCTGAGCGCGCTGGCGAACGGAAGCAGGGGAGCGGGCATGCTCTCCTTCCTCGGCGGCGGGATGTACAGGCATCATATTCCGCCAGCGGTCGACCAACTGCTCCAGCGGAGCGAGTTCTATACCGCGTACACGCCGTACCAGGCGGAGCTGTCCCAGGGCACCCTGCAAGCCGTGTTCGAGTTTCAGACCATCGTCTGCGAGCTGCTCGGCACGGATGTCGCCAACGCGTCCATGTACGACGGAGCCAGCGGGGCGGCTGAGGCGGTGCTCATGGCACGACGGATCAAGCGGCGACCGCATGTCATCGCGAGCGAGGCGCTCCACCCGGAATACATCGAGACCATCCGCACCTACGTGCGTGGCTTGGACGACGACGGGATGCTGAGCCTCGCGCCCCTCGGCTCAGACGGTCGAACCGATTGGGCGGCCACGCGCGGATTGCTTACCGACAAGACCGCTGCTGTTCTGGTGGGTTACCCGAATTTCCTGGGATGCGTCGAAGACCTCGATGCCGCCAAAGAGACTGCCGATTCCGCCGGCGCGCTGTTGATCACGGCGACCGCAGAGCCGTACGCGCTCTCGGTGCTTCGTTCGCCGGGGGCGTGCGGCGCGGACATCTGCGTCGGCGAAGGACAGGCGCTTGCCGTTCCTCCACAGTACGGTGGCCCGGGCGTCGGGCTGTTTGGTGCATCTCAAGCCTTCGTCCGGCAGATGCCAGGCCGATTGGTCGGCCGAACGGTCGACACGGAGGGCCAGCCTGGCTTTGTGCTCACCCTGTCGACCCGCGAACAGCACATCCGCCGCGAGAAGGCGACATCCAACATCTGCACCAACCATGGGCTCATCGCCTTGGCGATGGCCATGCGAACCGCGATGCTGGGGCGTCGTGGCTTCCAAGAGGCGGGGCAGCGGTGTGTCGACGCGGCGCACTACCTGCGCGCCGGCATCGAGAACCTCGAGGGCTTCGAGCTTCCGTATTCGGCGCCGGTCTTCAACGAGCTCGTGATTCGAAGCAAGGGTGCCGACGCGGCTCGCATCGTCACCGAGCTCGCACGGCAGGACATCATCGCAGGGGTCGACCTCGGGCGCTTCCGTGAGGAGTGGCGGCACGACTTGCTCGTCGCCGTCACCGAGCTCCACACGAAGGCCGACCTCGACCGTTTGCTTGCCGCGCTCGCCGCTTAGCTTCTGATCGCATCGGCGCTCAGCCAACAGCTCTGCAAAGTTCCAACAGACGTGCACGGAAGCTCCCTTCGATCGACGGATCTTCTCGGCGCAAACGGCCGAATTTACACGCTTTTGTCGACTAAGCCTTGACCACGCACGCGCACGAACGCAACGCTTAATTCTGCTTGCGCGAATGAAAATCGCGATGGAAACTCGGCCCGCTTCGCAACCTTTGTGTCTGTTCC
>JBATLA010000444.1:0-1922 GCA_049669945.1 Polyangiales bacterium
GTGCTGACGCTGGTGCTGACGCTGGCGCTGGCGCTGACGGTGACGCTGGCAACGCCCCCGATCCCTTCCCCATCTCCGCCCTCATCGACAAACCCACGTTGCCAATGGCGTCCCCCCTCCCCAAGAACTGCGGCCCCGCCAAGCCCGGTTCCCGCCACTACAAAGCCTCGCTCCCGCTCGAGGAGCGAACCCGCCTCCGCGTCAGCGCGCTCGATCTCAACGGGCACAAATCCCGCGTCTTGCTGCTTCGTCACGACGAGGAAACCGGAAAGGCCCGCTGTGTTCGCCGCCGGACCCAGACCCTCGAGGTGGATGCGCGGCCCGGAATGTGGGATTTGATCGTCGAAGTCCCCGACAAAGCGGCGGAGGAGGGGCAGATGCTCATCCTCATCGCGCGCAACCCACGCTGACCATGCCCGACGCCGAGCAGATACGCGTTCACGAGATCTACGCATCGATTCAAGGCGAGTCGACGTTCGCAGGGCTTCCGTGCACCTTCGTTCGCCTCTCGCGCTGCAACCTCCGCTGCCGCTGGTGCGACACGCCGCAAGCCTTCGAGGGCGGCACCCAGATGGCCCGCACCGAGGTACGCGAAAAGGCGCTTTCGTTCGGCACGCCGCTCGTCGAGCTCACCGGTGGCGAGCCCTTGTTGCAAGCGGGCGCCATCCCGCTCCTACGCGAGCTTTGCGACGCCGGCCGAACCGTACTTCTCGAAACCAGCGGCGAGCGCGACATCTCTATGGTCGACCCGCGGGTCCATCGGATCATGGACCTCAAGGCCCCCGGCAGCGACGAGTCCCATCGCAATCGCTGGGAGAACATCGCGCACCTCACCCACCGTGACGAGGTCAAGATCGTCCTCGCCGACCGCACCGACTACGAGTGGGCGAAAGCCGTCATCGAAGAGCGCGGCCTTGCGGACCGCGTGAACGAAGTACTATTGAGCCCCGTATGGGGCGAGCTCGACCCGAAGGACTTGGTCACGTGGGTCCTCGGAGACGATTTGCCGGTGCGCGTCCAGATTCAAATGCACAAAGTGATCTGGGACGCCGACGCTGAGGGAGTGTAGCGAGATGGCATTGGATCCGGAGTTCATCGCCGACTGCCCCTACGGCCCCGAGGCCGTACCCATCGATGAAATCGTGGAGATCGACAAAGAAGAGGGCATCATCCGTGCCACGATGCCGACCCACCCCGACTTGCCGCTGACCCGCGACCAGCGCGCACACCCCGTGCGTCACCCGCGCCACGTGAGCGGCGGCTTCATGGTGCACCTCACCGGCATGCTCGGCTTCATGCACACCTATTACGTGCTCGGCCTACGCCACGCCGACGGCTGGATCGGCTACGGCGGCCGCATCTACGACGCCCGCTTCGCCGCGCTGGCAAAGATGGGCCCGCCGCTCGACCTCGAGCTACGCGCCACCAAGATCCGCCAACGAGAGAGTCAGGTGTTTGCCCGGTACGATTTCCGCTTCACCCAAGAAGGCACATTGATCTATTCGGGCGACCAAGCGGCGATGTGGATGAAAGTGTCGGTGTCATGAGCGCGAAATCGAGCACGTTCACCGTGGAGACCCGCGGCCGCGGGCTCACCGAGGTCACCGACCAAGTGCAAAGCGCCGTCGGGGCCGCAGGTATCGCCGATGGCCTCTGCACGCTGTTCATCCACCACACGAGCGCCTCGCTCACCATCAACGAGAATGCCGACCCGGACGTCGTGCGCGACCTCGACGCGTTCATCTCGCGGCTCGTCCCCGACGGCGACCCGCTCTACGTCCACACGATGGAAGGTCCGGACGACATGCCGGCGCACGTCCGCGCCGCACTCACCCAGACCTCGCTCAGCATCCCCGTCACCGGCGGCCGCTGCGCCCTCGGTACCTGGCAGGGCGTCTTCCTCTGGGAACACCGCCACCGTG
>JBATLA010000445.1:0-1910 GCA_049669945.1 Polyangiales bacterium
GCCGTTGCCCTCTACGTCAATGGCGCCGAGGTGACCGATCTCGGCACGCTCTCGTACTCGCAGAGCACCGGCAAGATCCCGCTTCCTGCTGGCACCTACGACATCGGTATCGGCCTGCCCGATGGTGACGGTCCGCTGATCCAGCTCGACGACGTCGCGCTCAGCGACGGAGACGACGTGGTCGCAGTTGCCTTCCGGACCAACGGCGAGCTTCCCGTAGACTTCTTTGTGTTCGTCAATAGTACCGCGGACCTCGCGGCTGGCGACGGTCGTGTGTTCGTCGGTCACGGCGCAGACGACTCGGCGCTCGATCCGGTCGACATCTCTCTCGGCGAAGCTCCCGACTGCTCGACGCTGATCCCGGGCTTCGTCTTCGGAACGACCGAACCTATGGATGGCGTGCTCGACCTCCCAGAGGGCAGCTACCAACTCGGCTTTGACCTCACTCCCGAGGACGACGACGATTGCGCCAACTTCGGTCCGGTCGCCGTGCCCGTGACGCCCGGCGTCGTGAGCATCCTCATTGCAGTCGACGAGAACACGACAGACACCGCCGACGATCCCGACGCGTTGAACCCCGAGCTCTGGGCGATCATTCCGGATGCGGAAGATCCCCAGCCGATCCGCACGATTCAAACCCAGTAACCCATCCCCTTCCCAAAACCACATCGCGCCTAGCGTAGGGGCCGCTCTTCCTCGGAGGAGCGGCCCCATTCTTTTTGGCGCAGTACCGTGGTAGGACGGTGGACACGGTGCTTGCCACGACTTCAGTCCCGTCCGCGTTCCTGCTGGTGGCCATCGCGATGCTCAGCGGGACCGGTTGTACCCGCGACCAGGAGGCGCCGGTTCTCCTCGAGCCACCCGCAGCGCCGATCAACCCGCCCGATCCCTACGAGAGCTCACCTTCGCGGTTCGGGGTGGTTCCACTTCATGCTGGGTTCAGCCCCGACCCTCGCGTTGTCGCCGGTAAAGCCCTCGGCGAGGTCCCGGCCAAGTCGGTTCACCGCAAGTGCAGAGGCTGGATCTCCGAAACACCCGACTACCTGCTCGACGCGGACACGGCGTTCTTGAAGCTCTACGTTCTCGGGCGTTCGCGCTCGGATGTTCTTCTGGTCGTTCGCAAGCCCGATGGCTCTGTGCTGTGCAATGACAATCGTCCGGGCACGAAGGACCCCATGGTCCGCGCGAACTTCCCGATTGGCACGACCCAAGTTTGGGTCGGCGTCAAGGACGAGGGTGGGAGCGCGCCGTACCGACTCGGCTTCTCCGAAGTGAAGTGGAAGTCGTCTTCGATTCCTCTGCCGGACTCGGGCTAGGGCGAGCGCCTCCGCCAAAGGGCGAGCCGCTCTTTGCCTTCGCGGCCCGGGTGCGAGGCTCCGGGTCGCTCCACCTCGACCTCGTCGAACGCGTCCCCGACGAAGCTACGCACTAGCTCCGTGTTGATCGGCCACGGTGGGCCCTCGCGGTCCGAGATCGGGTCTTCGAACGGGAAGATCAGCGTAGCGAGCATTCCGGAAGGCTTGATCAAGCGCTTCATCGCCCGTGCCCAAGCATCGCGCTGATCCGGACCGAGCGCGCAGAAGAACGTGTAGTCCCACACGAAGTCGAAGCCCGACCCTGCATCGTAGGAAAAGAAGTCAGTGACTTCGTACACGACGCTTCCCGGTAGGTCGGGATGAGCAGCCACGAATGCCGCGCGTGCCTCTTCGGAGAGGTCGATGCCAACGACTTCCCGGTCTCTCCGAGCGAGGGTCCCGAGGTCGTATCCGGTGCCGCAACCGGGAACCAAAATGCGGCCTCCCGGAACGCGCTCCGACGCGATCAGCTCGACGAGCGCGGGCGGCGACCCCCCGGCATCCCACGGCGTCCTGCCCGCTCTCCATGCTCCCTGCCAGTCCACTGGTGCCATC
>JBATLA010000446.1:0-1733 GCA_049669945.1 Polyangiales bacterium
GACCGACAGCGGTACGTGGACGGCCATTTGGTCGCCGTCGAAATCCGCGTTGAACGCAGTACAAACGAGCGGGTGGAGCCGGATCGCCTTACCCTCGATGAGCACGGGCTCGAAGGCCTGAATGCCCAGACGGTGGAGCGTCGGCGCGCGGTTGAGCATCACTGGATGCTCGGTGATGACCTCTTCGAGAATATCCCAGACTTCGGGCTTCTCCTTCTCGACGAGCTTCTTCGCGCTCTTGATCGTGGTGACGTACCCACGCTCTTCCAGCTTGTTGTAGATGAACGGCTTGAAGAGCTCGAGCGCCATCTTCTTCGGAAGACCGCACTGGTGCAGGCGGAGCGCCGGACCGACCACGATGACCGAACGGCCGGAGTAGTCGACGCGCTTGCCGAGCAGGTTCTGCCGGAAGCGGCCTTGCTTGCCCTTGAGCATGTCGGAAAGCGACTTGAGCGGGCGCTTGTTTGGGCCGGTGATCGTCTTGCCGCGGCGGCCGTTGTCGAAGAGCGCGTCAACCGCCTCTTGGAGCATCCGTCGCTCGTTGCGGATGATGATCTCCGGCGCATTCAGCTCGATGAGCCGCTTGAGACGGTTGTTCCGGTTGATGACACGACGGTAGAGGTCGTTGAGGTCCGATGTTGCGAAGCGGCCGCCATCGAGCGGAACCAACGGGCGAAGGTCCGGCGGAAGCACCGGAATCACAGAGAGCATCATCCATTCGGGGCGGTTGCCCGAATCGCGGAATGCCTCGATCACCTTGAGTCGCTTGGCGTACTTCTTTCGCTTCGCCTCGCTGGTGGC
Source organism: Polyangiales bacterium (assembly GCA_049669945.1). Lineage (GTDB taxonomy): Bacteria > Myxococcota_A > Polyangia > Polyangiales > Houyiibacteriaceae > SG8-38. The sequence goes on from JBATLA010000446.1 coordinate 802, forward strand.
CTCCTTGAGGTCCAAACGAAGCTGCTCGGCCATCGCGTGCACGTCGATGTCGCGAAGCATCTCGAGAACGGCTTCGCCACCCATGCCGGCTTTGAACGCGTCGTCGCCGTACTCGTCGAGCATGTCGTGGTAGCGATCCTCGGTGAGGATTTCACCACGCTCGAGCGGGGTTTCCTTCGGATCGAGGCAGACATAGCTCTCGCAGTAGAGAACCCGCTCGAGATCCTTGAGCGTGATGTCGAGGATCGCGCCGATGCGGCTTGGAAGGCTCTTGAGGAACCAGATGTGCGCGACCGGCGTAGCCAACGTGATGTGACCAAGGCGCTCACGGCGAACCTTGCTCTGAATCACCTCGACGCCGCACTTCTCGCAGACGATTCCGCGGTGCTTCATGCGCTTGTACTTGCCGCAGATGCACTCGTAGTCCTTGACCGGTCCAAAGATCTTCGCGCAGAAGAGACCGTCGCGCTCGGGTTTGAACGTTCGGTAGTTGATCGTTTCGGGCTTGCGAACCTCGCCGTGCGACCACTCGCGAATCTTCTCCGGCGATGCCAGCGAGATGCGAATCGCTGAAAACGCCAGTGGATCTTTCGGCTTTTCGAAGAAGCTGAAGATATCCTTCATGACTTACTCTTCCTCCGCGGCAAGGACGTCATCGGACCTGCGTCCCAATTGACTCGTCTCGACCAGCTCGACGTTCAGGCAAAGCGCCTGAAGCTCTTTCATGAGGACGTTGAAGCTCTCCGGCAGTCCGGCTTCGAGCACGTAGTCCCCCTTCACGATCGACTCGTACATGCGCGTACGACCCTGCACATCGTCGGACTTGACGGTGAGGAACTCCTGCAACGCGTATGCCGCGCCGTAGGCCTCCATCGCCCAGACCTCCATCTCACCGAGCCTCTGCCCGCCGAACTGCGCCTTACCACCCAGCG
>JBATLA010000447.1:0-1704 GCA_049669945.1 Polyangiales bacterium
AGCGGTGCCCACCGCAGTGAGCTCGCCGACGCTGATGTGCTCGACGAGGAACTTGATCGCAACGTCGCGGGCGGCTTCTCCGCGCGCAGCGGGGATGCTCGTCCAGCGTCGGAAGGCCTTGCCGAGGTCCCGGTCCGGCCACCACTTGGCTTCGAGGCTCTCGCCGTGCGGAGGGGCAGACGTCCGCCACCGGCCGTCGGGAGGTTCGGACTTGGGCGGTTCGCTGGGGCTCGCGTCGACGCGATCCGAAGGAGCGTTCTTGATCAGATACGTCGAGTCGCTGTTCCCGTCGGATCCCATCCCGTCTCGAGGGTACACCAATCGGGCTCAAACGAGCATCTTGATGCGGCGTTCGTCGGGCGCTGGGCTCTGTTTCCCGGTCGCCGCCTCCCGCAGGAGTTTCTTGATCCGAAGCCCGAGAACATCGATCTCGGTCGAGGCGAACTCTTCTGCCCCAAAGCGCTCGACCTGCTCCGTCTGTCGCCGGAGGATTTCCATGTCTTGCTTGAGGATGTGCATGGCAATCGGTTTGAACAAGGTCCTCAGCACGGGATTGGGAACGGCGACCTTGACGGCGACCGTAGCAAAGAGGTCGGTCACGTTTCTCGTCCGCGGGGTGAGCGCGGCGGTCGTGATGATGTGACTGCCCTCGCCCAGGCGATACTCGACCTGCGCGATGCCCGGGAGAAGAAAGCGATCCCAATGGAACACCTCCCCGCCCCGGGGCGCGAGGATGTGACCCACCAGACCCTTCGGGCGCTCTTCCCCGATGAACTCCGCTTCGACACCTCCGTCGAGCGCGCGAATCACCACCTCGATCGGCTGTCGGTCTTTGTTCTTTCGAAAGAGCCCTGCGTGCACGAACGCGGTGTGCGGAACGTCCAAGGCGTTTTCCGCAACGGCGTCGAGCGGGCCGGGCATCGTCAGGTGTTCACGAATGGTCAGGTACCCGGGCTCATCCGCGCACGGGATTGCGTAGGGCTCGAAACCGGGATCAACGTCAGGTTCCGAGTACACCCACACCCAACCCTGCGCGTCGCGGCAGGCGAATGCTGGCACGCGGCGAGCAGGGTGCTCTGCCGTGCCGCACAAGCCCGGTACCGCTTTGCACTCTCCCCCGCCATCGAACTGCCAACCGTGGTAGTGGCATTGGATATTGCCTTCGACGACCCGGCCGGCAGAAAGGGGCGCGTTCCGATGCGCGCAGCGATCGAGCAGCGCGACACTTTGTCCGAGCGAGTCACGAAATGTAACCAGCGGTAACCCGTTCAGCGACACGGGCTTCGGTTGGCTCTCGAGGGCTCGACTGCTCCCGACGACGTACCAGCCTGGGGCGAAATCGCCGCTCGTGTTCGGGTCCGTTGTTTGTCGCAGTTGTTTCGTCATGATGACCGGCGCGCAATTTATTCGCTCCTGCCAGGAGCCTTTCTTTCATTTGCGTAAATAGCACGCTTGCAACCCAACTTTCGATGGAACGGGGTGGGTTCGACTGCTACACGAGCGGCATGTCACGCCAAATGAACAAGGAGCGTACACGGCGTCGCCTGCTCCAGGCGATTCTCAAAACGATCCACCGGCACGGCCACAGCGCCCTCACGACGGGGCGCGTTGCGCAGCTTGCCGGGGTGGCACAGCCAACCTTTTACGTACACTTTCGCAGCATGGACCAAGCGCTCGCGGAGGTGGCCGATTGGGTTGCTCAGG
>JBATLA010000448.1:0-4938 GCA_049669945.1 Polyangiales bacterium
GTGCACGGCCTCGTGCGAGCCACCGAGATCGAGCTTGGCCGCGACGCGGACACGGGCGGACAGGTGTCATACGTGGTCGACCAGGCGCGGGCGCTTGCCCAACACCCGGAGGTGGAACGGGTCGACGTGGTCACCCGTGCCGTCACTGACAAACGCGTGGACGAGGGCTACTCTCGACCGTTCGAGCCGATTTGCCCCGGCGCTCAAATCGTGCGGATTCCCTTCGGGCCGCGGCGCTATCTTCGCAAGGAGACGCTCTGGCCGCATCTCGACAGCTTGCTCGATCAGCTCACCCGCTACGTGCGAATGCAGGAGCGAACGCCCGACCTCATTCACGGGCACTACGCCGACGCGGGCTACATTGGCTCGCGCCTCGCCAAGCTGCTTGGCGTGCCATTCGTCTTCACCGGGCATTCGCTTGGGCGCGTCAAGAAGATGCGCCTCGAATCCAAGGGCGAAGCCAGCGAGCAAACCTATCAATTCACCTCGCGTATCGAGGCCGAGGAGCGCGCCCTCGAGACAGCTGCTCTGGTCATCGCGAGCACCAACCAAGAGGTGCACGAACAGTACGAGCTCTACGACCACTACCAGCCCGATCGAATGCAGGTGATTCCCCCCGGCGTCGACCTCTCGCGCTTCGCGCCTGCCGGAGCATCGTGGAAGCAACCACGGATCGCGGCGGACCTCGCCCGATTCCTGAAGGACCCGAGCAAGCCCATGGTGTTGGCGCTCGCGCGCGCCGATGAACGAAAGAACTTCGAAGGGCTGATTCGCGCGTTCGGCGAGACCGAAGGGCTCCGCGACATCGCCAACCTCGTCGTGATCGCAGGCAACCGCGACGACATCGGCGAGCTGAGCGCGATGCCACGGCGCGTGCTCACGCAGATTCTGACCCTGATCGATCGCTACGACCTCTATGGCTCCGTCGCCTACCCGAAGCACCACGACTCGAACGACGTGCCCGAGCTCTATCGGCTAGCCGCCAAGACGGGAGGCGTGTTCGTCAACCCTGCGCTCACCGAGCCTTTCGGTCTCACGCTGCTCGAGGCGTCTGCGACGGGCCTGCCAATCGTTGCGACCAACGATGGCGGCCCCCAAGACATCATCGGCACATGCAAGAACGGCCTCCTCGTCGATGCCCTCGACTCAAGGGCCATCGGCCGAGCGCTCTACGACGCCCTGAGCGACCGCAAGCGGTGGACCAAGTGGTCCGCAAGCGGACTCGAAGCCGTCCATGCGAACTACGCGTGGGACAGCCACGCGCAGCGGTACGTCCAGGAGGCCACGAAGATCGTGAAGGGCACGCGGCCGGTCCCCCTCTACCGCCCGAGCACGAAGCTCGCCGGGATGGACCGGCTCCTAGTGACCGACGTCGACGATACACTCACCGGCGACGACGCAGCCATGGCCGAGCTCCTCGAACGCCTCGAGACGACGGACGCGCGGGTCGGATTCGGCATTGCCACCGGCCGGACGCTCGATGAATCGCTCGCGTTGATGGACGAGCTCGGGGTTCCCGTGCCCGACGTGTTGATCACCGCTGGCGGCACCGAGCTTCACTATGGCACCCACCTGCTGCCAGACCGCTCGTGGGAAAGGCAAATTCGGTACCGCTGGGACCGGGACGAGGTTGTGAGGGTCATGGGGGCCATCCCGGGCCTTCGCCCCGTGGCCAAGTCCGCCACGAAATACCGACTGCGCTACCGGCTGGACCTGCTGAAAGCACCCGACCTCCGAGAGATCCGCCGGCGCGCGCGCCAAGAAGGGCTTCGCGTCACGACCATCCTCGATCACGGCATCTACCTCGACGTGGTCCCGGTGCGCGCATCACCCGGCTTCGCGATTCGCTTCTTCTGTTTCAAGTGGAACCTCGAACCGCAGCGGCTCTTGGTTGCCGGCGATTCAGGGAACGACTGGGACATGCTTTCGGGAGACACCTTGGGCGTCGTTGTGAGCAATCACACCCCCGAGCTCGAACGCTTGCGTGGGCGTCCTCGTGTCCATTTTGCAAAAAGCGCACATGCGCGCGGGATCTTGGAGGGAATCGATTGGTATGATTTCTTGGGTGCCATCAGAATCCCCGCCGAGGAACAGGTATGATCAATACGCTCGAAGCCATCCTGCAAGCGCATCGTGAGCCGACCTATCTTTTCTTTAGGCGACTGAAGGCGCTCGACCGGCAGTTTCTCCTCTGGTCGGACCTGGTGCACGAATACGCGCAGTTCGCCGACACTGCGGTCGCCGCACCACTGCGAGAGACGAAGATGACGTGGATCGTGCGCCACACGCAGGAGGCGGTGGTCGACGACCCTTTCGTCGCCTTGGCGGTGCGCGAGCGCGTGGGGCGCTGGCGGTACGTACAGATCCACACCGAGGACATGCACTGTCGCGAGTTGACCGTGGCCGAATTCCTGGACCTCAAGGAAAGATTGGCGGCCGGTATTCCCCCAGGCGAGCGCTACGTGCTCGAGATCGACCTCAGCCCGTTCGAGCGCAGGTTCCCGAAGCTCAAGGACGCCCGCAACATCGGGCGCGGCGTCGAGTTCCTCAATCGGCACCTTTCGGGACGTCTGTTCGTCGACGGCGGACGCGGTCAGAAGCTGCTGTTCGACTTTCTGCAGGTTCACCAGGTGCACGGCCAGCAGCTCATGCTCAACGGGACGCTCCAAGACACCGACGAGCTCCGAGAGGCGCTCAACGAGGCCATGGACCTACTGGACGGCGACGAGAGCGAGAGCGACGGCCTCAACCGCGAGCTGCGGCGCTTGGGCTTCGAGCCTGGATGGGGTCGAACACCGGCGCAGATTCGCGAGACCATGGAGCTCCTGCTCGACATTCTCGAAGCCCCGTCGCCGAAGAACCTGGAAGCATTCCTCGCACGGATGCCGATGATTTTCTCGATCGCGATCGTGTCGCCGCACGGCTATTTCGGCCAATCCAACGTACTCGGCAAACCCGACACCGGCGGGCAAGTCGTCTACATCCTCGACCAGGTCCGGGCGCTCGAACGCGAGATGCGCGAATCGATCCACAACCAGGGGCTCGATATCGAGCCGCAGATCGTCGTGCTCACGCGTTTGATTCCCGAAGCCGACGGAACGACCTGCGACCAGCGCGTCGAGCCGATCCTCGGCACCGAGAACGCTCGCATTCTTCGCGTGCCGTTTCGCACCTACGACGGCGGCGAGATAATCCCTCAATGGATCTCCCGGTTCGAGGTCTGGCCGTACCTCGAGCGTTACGCGATCGACGCCGAGCGAGAGCTGCTCGGCGAGCTCGGGGGAGTGCGCCCCGACTTCGTCATCGGTAACTACTCGGATGGCAACCTCGTCGCGAGCGTCCTCGCGCACCGGCTCGGGGTCACGCAGTGCAACATCGCGCATGCCCTCGAAAAGACGAAGTACCTGCTGTCCGACTTGCACTGGCAGAACCACGAGGCCGACCACCACTTCGCCGCGCAGTTCACGGCCGACCTGATGTCGATGAACACGGCCGACTTCATCATCACCAGCACGTACCAAGAGATCGCGGGCACCGCCGAGAGCGTCGGTCAGTACGAAAGCTACAGCTCGTTCTCGCTACCAAGGCTCTACCGAGTCGTCTCGGGCATCGATTGCTTCGACCCGAAGTTCAACATCGTGTCGCCGGGAGCAGACCCGCGGGTGTTCTTCCCGTATTTCAAGGAAGACCATCGGCCTCAGGAGATTCGCGATGAGATCAAGACGATGGTTTACGGGTCTCCCGATTGTGCATACCGCGGGCTGATCGATGACCAGGGCAAGCCATTGCTGTTTGCGATGTCTCGGCTCGATCGGATCAAGAACATGGCAGGCTTGGTCGAGTGGTACGCGAAGAACGACGAGCTTCGCGAGGTCGCAAACCTGCTGATCGTCGGCGGGCGGCTGCGCACCGAGGAGTCGAACGACCGAGACGAGCGCGAGCAAATCGAGCGCACTCACGCGCTGTTCGACGAGTACGACCTCGAGGGTCAGGTTCGATGGATCGAGATGCAGACCGACAAGAACAAGGTTGGTGAGATGTATCGCTTCGTGGCCGACCAGCGCGGGGCCTTCGTGCAACCGGCGCTGTTCGAGGCCTTTGGGCTAACGGTCGTCGAATCGATGAGCAGCGGGCTTCCGACATTCGCGACCCGGTACGGCGGCCCTTTGGAGATCATCGTGGACGGCAAATCGGGCTTCCACATCGACCCGACTCAGGGCGGTGAGACGACGCAGAAGATGCTCGACTTCTTTCGCGCCTGTGAACGCGACCCTGAGACCTGGGAGCGGATCTCGAAAGACGGGATCCAACGCGTCGAAGAGCGATACAACTGGCCGCTCTACGCATCGACGCTGCTGAAACTATCCCGTATCTACGGGTTCTGGCGCTACATCTCTTCGCTCGAGCGCGACGAGACCCGACGGTATCTCGAGATGTTTTACGGGCTTCTCCTCAGGCCGCTATCGAAGAAGGTCCTCGAACATCACGAGCACTAGAGAACCTGGATTCGCAGCTCGCGCACCGACGTGGGCCGCTCTCCTTCTTCTCTTTCGACACACACCTGAATCTCGCCGCTCTGGCGCGTGGCCTTATAGGTCGTGAGTCGGTAGTCCCCGTCCCGATACCCAAACCCATCGCCTGCATCCTCGTAGAGGCGCCCCTGGGCGTTCCCGTCACCATCGAGAGACACGAGCAGGGTGATCGGACCCTCGAAAGCCTCGTCCGTAGTCTGGCCGCCTGGACCGACAGGCAGGATCGCGCCTGGACGAAGCCGCAACACGGGTAGGGCGGGGTCGTCGATGAGGTCCTCACCTGCGAGCGTGAACGGACGCCAGTCGCCGTCTGGCGTCGCGAATGCGTGCGTCCCTTCTTCCTCTAGGGCGGGCTGGACCATGACGTCGCGTCCGAGCAGAAACGCGTGGTCCTCGTCGCGAAGCG
>JBATLA010000449.1:0-9002 GCA_049669945.1 Polyangiales bacterium
GACGCTGACGCTGACGCTGACGCTGACGCTGACGCTGACGGGGGGGTCTAGTGCACTGCTGCCCGAAGCGGCAAGCTCTCCACGATCTCCGCCTCCTGGTCCAGCAAGTCGTCGAGTCGCTCTTGCACCACCTCGGCTTCGAAGTACTCCTTCGCCAACCTGACGAACAAGCCATGGTGCCGCGCTTCGCTCCGCGTGATCTCGGTGTAGAAGTCTTTTAACGGCCCCGGCTCCAAGGCGTCGGCGAGCAATCCAAACCGCTCGCAGCCTCTCGCCTCGATCACGGCCAGAACCAAGAGTCGATCCAAGAAGTACTGCTCCGGTCCGCGCTTGATCAGCTTCATCAAGGCGCCGACGTAGGGGTCCTTTTCATCGGGGCGTGTGCCGAGACCGCGGTCTAGGATGATCTCCATGACCTGCGCGTAGTGCTCGAGCTCTTCCTGCGCGAAAGGGATCAGCTCCCGCACCAGCGCCGTCCGGTCAGAATAGTGCGAGACGAGCTTGAGCGCCGTTGCGGACGCCTTGCGTTCGCACGCTGCGTGGTCGACGAGAAAGGCATCGAAGTCGCTCAGGACTACGGCGGTCCACTCACGAGGGGTCTCGGTGCGAAGGCGAAGCATCGAGCCTACTTGCGGAGCGCGTCTAGAATCGGCTCGATGGCCGCTCGTCGCAGCTTCAGCCCGGCGCGATTGGCGATCACCACCGAGCTGATGTCGGCGATCTTCTCGAGGGTCACTAGGCCGTTTTGTTTCAGCGTCTCGCCCGTTTCGACCAAATCGACGATCACGTCGGCGAGACCGGTCAGTGGCGCCAGCTCGACCGACCCCTGGCAGAAGATCAGCTCGACCGGCGTCCCCTTGCTGCGAAAGTAGCGCTCGGCGATGTGCGGGAACTTGGTGGCGACACGAAGCGGTCGCTCGCGCTTGCCGGAGAGGCTCTCCTTGGGCAGACCGCAAACCATCATGCGGCACTTGCCGATGTCGAGATCCACTGGCGCCAGCACGTCGTAGTCGCGCTCCATCAAAACGTCCCGCCCGACGATGCCCAGATCCGCGGCGCCGTACTCGACGTAGGTCGGAACGTCGTCGGGTTTGAGGAGCAGGTAGCTGATGCCTGACGTCTTGTCTTCACGAACGAGCTTCCGGCTGTTCGCGGTCAGCGCCTCGGTGGGGATGCCCGCTCTTTCGAGCCGCGCTCCGAGCTGCTCGAGGACGCGCCCCTTGGGAACGGCAATGACGGTGGTGTCTCGGTCGCGTCTACGCATGGCCAGCTACTCGTTTGATGTTGGCGCCCAGCGGCGCCAGCTTCTCCTCGATGTGCTCATAGCCTCGATCGAGGTGATAGACCCGCCGAACGTGTGTGGTGCCCTCTGCCACCAGACCGGCCAACACGAGCGAAGCGCTCGCGCGCAGATCCGTGGCCATCACCTCCGCGCCTTCGAGCTTCGCCACGCCGTGGACGGTTGCCGTCCGACCATTGACGTCGATCTCGGCGCCCATCCGATTGAGCTCGGAGACATGCATGAAACGGTTCTCGAACACGGTTTCCGTGATCCGGCTCGTACCCTTCGCGAGACACATGAGCATCATGAGCTGCGCCTGCATGTCGGTAGGGAACCCGGGGTGCGGTTGCGTGATGATGTCGGTCGGGCGAATGACCTCGGAGCCCACGACCCGAATCCCGTCTCCCTCGCGCTCGATGGTCGAACCGGCCTCGCGAAGTTTGGTGATGACCGCCTCGAGCGGCTCGAACCCAATCCCTTCGAGCAGGAGATCGCCCGCAGTGGCAGCAGACGCAACCATGAAGGTGCCCGCCTCGATGCGGTCAGGGATGATCGCGTGATCGACCGGGTGAAGAGAATCGACGCCCTCGATCGAAATCACGGATGTGCCCGCCCCTTCGATGCGAGCGCCCATCTTGTTGAGAACGCGCGCAAGCTCCTCGACCTCGGGCTCTCGGGCGCAGTTGGTGAGGGTCGTCCGGCCCTTGGCGAGCGCCGCGGCGCACATGAGATTCTCGGTGCCGGTGTGCGTCGGGAAATCGAGCGCCACGTCCGAGCCTTTGAGCCTGCCCCCCGGCACGGTCACCTCGACGTAGCCGTGATGCAACTTGACCTCTGCGCCCATCGCTTCGAGGCCCTTGAGGTGTTGGTCGATGGGCCGCGCACCGATGGCACAGCCACCGGGGAGCGAAACGAGCGCGCGACCACATCGCGCGACGAGCGGGCCGAGCACCAGCACCGACGCTCGCATCTGCTTGACGAGGTCGTAAGGCGCCGTCGGTTCGATCGTGCCGGACGCAGTGACGTGAACAGTGCCATCCTCGTACGAGGCCTCGACACCCAGCCGTCCGAGGAGGCGCGTCATGGTGTGCACGTCGCGCAAGTTCGGGACATTGCGGAAGACGTGCTCGCCATCGGCTAGAAGCGCCGCCGTCATGATGGGCAGTGCGGCGTTCTTTGCCCCACTGATCCGCACGGACCCCGCGAGCCGGTTTCCGCCGACGATCTCGATCGTGTCCACGCGGCCCTGTTACCCCGTGCCCCGGGTTCGGGCAACTTCAGGCCAGAAGAAGGCCAACGACGAACGAAACCAACCCCGCAAGCGCACTTGAAAGCGGTGCGCGCGCCGCGGGCCAAAGGAGCTTCCCAGCTGGGTCGAAGCCGCGGTTGATCACCCGCACCAACGAGCCGATCCACAGCGCAAACCCGAGCAGGAGCACCGTTCCCCAAACTGGGTGCGGGGACGCCTCCCGTTCGAGGAGCCGACGATGGTCGGCGGCAAGCTTGTCGGGGTCCAGGTTGGCGTCGATCGCAGCCCGGCCCTCGAGAGCAATCAAGCGGGCGATCTGGTCCTTGGCTTCTTCTACTGCGGGGTTTCTTCGAGAATACATGAAGCGCGACGCACCGAGACCACCCACGATGGAACGCCACGCGAGAAGGGCGCCGGCCCGATCTTGGGCATCCTCGAGCGCGGTCGCCACCGATTCGAGACCGGACACCGCCTCGTCGCGAAACGGGCTGAAGGGAAAGGACCACCGTAGGGCTCGGCGGTAGTGCTCGGTGGCGTGCGCGAGCTGACCGTTCTGGTGTTCGGCCGCGGCGGTTTCGAGCTCAGCCCGTGACGACGTCACCGCGCGGCCAAGCATGATGCCAGTGAGTATCACGATGCTGAGCAGAGCAAGGAAAGCGACGCGCGCGCGCGGCGTCTTCACAGGAAGTCTCGGCGGCGGAAGATGAAGGCCGCGATTGCCAGCGTCACGCCAGCATAGAGGAATGCGTAGCCAAGCGCTGTGGCGACATACGTGAGCGGCTCTCCGGCACTGCCCGCACTGCCGACCAGCGTCGCGCGGCCCGGCACGAAAAGATTGAAGTTCGGCACGACCTCGGCAAGCCAGCTCAGCACGCTCTTCATGGTGGGACTCAGAACCCGCGTCTTCATGGCAACCATATCGTGCGCGGAACGACCCACCAGCCAGACGCCGAAGGTGAACGCGCCCGTGAGAAAAGGTGTCGAAAACGCGGAAAATAGCAGGGCAACGGCCGCGAGGATCAGGACCTCCCCGACGTTGAGCACGAACGAGGCGAGGAGCCGTGCGAGCTCCACGTCGACCGTCGAGCAAACCCAGACCGCAGCGCCAAGCGCCGCCAATGACCAAATGGGAACGACCAGCGTGCGGTCTTTGGAGATCAGAAACCCGATGCCCAAGACGACGGCTAGCCCGGCCGCGACGGCCACCACGAGTGTCATGGAGGCCCCTGCTTGGATCGCTGTCACGAGGAGCTGGAGAGCCCCCATGATGGCGATGAACACGGCGCAAGTCACGACGATGCCAACGTACTTCCCCAAGAGGAACTCGAAGCGGGCGATTGGCTTGGGCAAGATGATGTACAGGGTCTTTCGCTCGATCTCTTTGTAGAGAAGCGAGGAACCCAAAAAGATCGCGATGATCACGGAGAACATCGAGATCGAAGCTAGCCCCAAGTCGGTCACGACGCGCATGTGCTGATCGAGCGAAAGCTCTCCCAGCGCCAGAGTCAGTCCGAGGACCGCAGCCGCTAGCACCAGCACCCCGAATAGCACCTTGTCGCGGACCGCTTCGCGGTAGGTGTTGAGCGCAATGGCATAGATGCGGGCAATGCTCATGGCGCGCCACCATCGACGGAATCTACGGGCTCCCCCGGAGCTCGCGTCGCGGGTCCAAGGGCCGACCAGTACGCGCGACCGGTCGCGAAATGACTCAGTACATTGACCGCCATCAGCATCACGATTGCGGATGCAAATGTACAACCGACCTCGAGCCACCGCGAACTTTCGGGCCGGGTTCCGAGGCCCCACGCTCGAAGAGAGGCCGCGATCCCTTGGGAGAGATAGAGGCCGAGCGCCGCCAAGCCGAGGACGTAGAGACCCAGTACCAATGGGCGGGACAGGAACTCGCGCAGAAGCTGATAGTGGCTCAGCGCGACAGGCCCTACTCGGAACGTCATGACCCAATGGACGACCAAGTGCCCGACGAGAAACGCCCAGGCGAGAGCACCAGCGAGCTTCTGAAGTCGAACACAGCCTTCGGATCGATACGGGCCCGCATCGTGGCCATCGGCGGGTCGGAGCCTGCTCCAGCCGCGCGCATAAGCGCCAATCGAGGCCACGACGACGATCGTCCACGCAAGGAGCGATAGCCAGCTCGCCGGCGAAGAGGCCGCGTACGATGGAGCACCCTGCAAGGCGGGCCACATGCGCGCAAGACCAAGCACGAAAAGTGCAGCCATGGGCCAAACCGTCAGTGCAACGTGGGTGCGGAAGTACGGCACGGTTACTAACTAACGCCGCGGTCTCGGGCCGGTCAATTTACTTCAACGCGAGGGCGCTGCTTGACCCGTCGGAGTGCCTCTTGAGGCCCAATAGCGTGAGGGGCTCATCTGACAGCGTCATGCGAATCCGATCCCCGATTCCAACGGCATGAACCTTCTGGGTGCCGTCGAGGAAGAGTCGACCCTTGGTCATTCGGCTGGTGATTCGCAGATCCTCGCCGGGTGCAACCATGCCCTTGATCAGGTCGTACTTGTGGTCGACGCCCCGGTACGGCTCACGAACCACGAACTGCAGCTTTTGTGATCCAATCGCGAGCACCTTGCCCCCAGCCGAGCGGATGGCCGCCGTCGATCCCGCGGCCGGCCCCACCCAGACGCCGCTCGACATCTGACGTTCCTGATCGCCTTTGTAGTCCAGGATGTATCGCGACGTCGCCGCGGGGCTCTCGTGGCAGTAGAGCGCATCGTTCAAGACGCGGGTCGAGATGACCCGGTCGCCCAACTCGACCCGCATTCGCGAAAGCTTGCTCGACCGCAGTGTGCCGGCGAGCGCTGCGGCGAGGACTTCCGCGACGCTGTGTCCATCGCCGGCGCAGAAATAGCCGACACTGGTATCGGGGGCGCTGTTGATCGCGATCATCGGCGTCGACGAGTCGGCCAAATGGGAAGCCCACAGCAACGTGCCGTCGCCCCCGAGGGTTACGATGAGGTCCCAAGCGCCCTCATCCGGCATCGGTTCGGGCCGATATCGAAGAACCGCGCTGGCACCGAGCTCTTTCAGTGCCTTCTTCGCGCGCTTGAGGGTCTCCTGATGGATTTCGTGCTCTTGGAGCAGCCCCTCGACCGAGATGTCACTGTGCTCGATCAGCTCTTCGAGTCGCTCTTGTGCGCGCCCCACGTACCGCTGATACGTGCTCTTCTTGTAGACGACGAGGACTTTGGGCCGCATGCGTGACTCGCGCTGAGGGTCGCGAAAGCGCGATGCCTCAGCCGTTTGGGATCTTCTTGGCGTCCGCCAGGAACCGCTCGAGACCGATGTCGGTCAAAGGATGCTTCAGGAGTTGGTGAATCACCTTGTGAGGAATCGTAGCCACGTCCGCACCGATGAGCGACGCCTCTACCACATGGACGGGATGGCGAATACTCGCCGCAAGGACCTTCGTATCGAGGCCATAGTTGCTGTACACCGTGACCAACTGCTGTACGAGCTCCATGCCGCTCCCGCTGATGTCGTCGACGCGGCCGATGAAGGGACTGATGTACGTGGCGCCTGCCTTTGCGGCGAGTAGGCCTTGGGTGGCGCTGAAGCACAGAGTTACGTTCGTGCGAATGCCTTCGTCGGTTAGTGTGCGCACCGCCTTGAGCCCCTCGGCAATGAGAGGGACCTTGACGACGATGTTCTCATGCATCTTCGCGAGGATTCGAGCCTCGGTAATCATGCCTTCGTAGTCGGTGGAGATGACCTCTGCGCTGATCGGGCCATCGACGACCTCGCAAATGTCGACGAGCACGTCTTTGAACGGTCGGCCCGTCTTGGCCACGAGCGAGGGATTCGTGGTCACGCCGTCGATGACGCCCATTGCGGCCGCATCACGAATCTCTTCGATGTCTGCGGTGTCGATGAAGATCTGCATGGCGCAAGTAAAGGGCGGCGGCCCCGTAGGGTCAAGCGGAGTCTGCGCCCCGCAGGAAGGATCCTAGAACCGAGGAGCGCCAGACGCGTATTCAGTCTACGATTTCGACCTCGAGCTCGACCTCACCTGGCGCGGGGGAAGGCCCGGGTTCGGGGTCGGCTCCAGTACACACGAGGAGGGTCGCGAGAATCGCGGCGATCAGCCACAATATGATGCCCCCCGGGGTCCACTGGTTCTTGTCGCGCATGGTCAGGCCCTAGAGCCGTTTTGGCGCCCGATTGAACATCGAGCAACCGAGGTCGTCCCATCGATATGCGTAGATTCCTCCTCATTGTCGTCTTTTTGGGGTCCTGGAGCGCCACCGCACTTGCCGAGAATCAGACGGCCAAGGCGGACGCCACGGTCGCGCGACTCGGCACCTTGAGCCCCGAGGAGCGGAAGCTCCTCGCGCCGCATCTCGCACAGGGGCCGGTGATCCTCACCGAGTTCCAGAACCGGCAGACCGACCTCCCGGCCGTCATCTACGCTGCACAGATACACGCCCCGGCCAAGACCGTCGCTGCGGTGATCGGGAAGCCGCACGAGTATCCGCGCTTCATGAGCGCGCTCACTTCAGTCGACGTCAAGTCGACCACCAAGTCGATGATGGCCTTCGATTGGACCTGGGGCGTCAGCTTGTTCTCGATGACCGGACACAACGTCATGACGACCTACCCCGGCGATGACGAACGTGGCTACCGCTTCGACATCCGCACGATCGGGGGAGACCTCGGCATCGGCCGCGTGATGTGGCGCGTGTTCGCCGAGGGGTCCGAGAAGTCGCTGGTCGTTTTTTCGTCGCGGCTCGACATGCGTGATGCGAACTACATCACACGACAGCTCGCGTCGGAGGGCAATGCAGTCAACCGCACGATCAACGTGGCGGTTGCGATGGTCACTTTGCTCGAGGTCAAGGCCGAAGCAGAGAAACGCGCTGGTACTCACATAGGCGCGAAGTTCCGGGCAATGCCGTTGACCCGTCCACATGTGAACATGAATGCGCTGCGCCGACTGCTGGGGCGCGGCGACCTCGTGTTCATGGACATCGACGGGGAAACGATGCAGAAGGTCACGGTGGTCGGGCGCACAGGAGCCAGCGTCGACCGGGTGCGGCGCGTGATGCTCGACCCGGAGGAGTTCGGACAATCCTTGCTCCACGGCACGTGCGCCGAAGTCGTCGAGCGTACCGCCCAAGGCACGCGCTTCGAGTGGGAGATCCCGATCCCGCTGATCCACGTTGGTGGAGAGATGGTGCTCCGACCGTCCCCGACGGTGATCTCGGTGGATGGCATCTCCGGCACACTGTCCAAAGGCCGGTGGCGATTCGACACGCACCGCTACCGGGGCGGAGAAGCAGGGGTCGTCGCCTGGGCCACGTTCGACCCCGCAGACTCGCCCAAGCTCATTCGGAAGCTGATCGGCGGCAACACGTACTTCTCACACGGCTTCGTCGCGGCGACGCAGCTCGCTGTGATGCGCTCCCTCCGAACGCGGGTGCACTTGATGGGCCGCTAGTCCGCGCCGCCGTCCGCGGCCGCATTCTCTTCTCCGTCGACGGCTCCGTCAGCACCGGCTTCGACCGAAGCGTCCACTGCACCGTCGGCGCCGCCATCGCGCAAGAGCGAGCGGTCGAAGTCGACGACTAGAGAGCAGGCCCCGAGACCGATCGCAGCAATGAGGGTGAGCGAGAATCGAACGAGTCTCATCTCAAAACCGTAGGGTCGCGGTGGCACCCGCGCCGCGTGTTTCGATCTGCAGACGGGCTGTCTCGCGTTCCCGCTTGCGCTTGTTCTTGTGCGTCATGAACAAGGTGAACGAGGTGATGGCGGAGAGCACGGCAACACCGAACGACAGATCGGCGAAGAGAGCCATGCGTTCGCCTTGGTCGGCGGTCTGCTCCGTCGGATTGTCGTTGTAGTCTTGCTCTTTCTGGACCGCCAGAACGCCGAGCACCGTTCCCGTGACGAGTGCTCCCGCAGCGATCGTGCCGGTCGCTAGGACGGCACGCCGGATGGTGGTGTCCTCTTTTTCCTTGGCGAGCTGAGCGGCAAGCTTGGACTCGTCGGTCTGCTCCACGATGACCTTACTCGGCGTCTTCGGCGTGAAGTCGAGCTCCTTGACCTCGCCGTATGCGACCCGGACCGTTTGCTCACCCACCTGGCGCCCATCACCAACCACGACGACGGTGTGCTCGCCAGGCTCGACCTCCAAGGTCGCCGGGGTCTTCCTACCGGACGGAACGCCATCGAGTAGAATCGCGTGCCCTGGCTCGAGCGACCGCACCAGCAGCTCTGCTGGACTCTTCAGTAGTGTCGCAACACGGGCCTCGATGGACGCGCGATCGGGCGCGTCCGGTCGCTCGACGAGATACTGCTCGAGCATGGCCACCGCCCCTGGCTCGTCGTCACGGCGTTGGCGGGTATCGGCCACTGCAACGAGCAGCGTCGGATCGCGACCAAGCGAGTAGGCGCGGAGCCATGCCTCCTCCGCCGCTTCATAGCGCCGCGCCTCGAAGAGCC
>JBATLA010000450.1:0-2545 GCA_049669945.1 Polyangiales bacterium
GTCCAGTAGATGTCGGTCCAATCGGGATCGGGGAGCTCGGCGGCAGGCCCGCTGTAGACGCAGATGAGCTCTTCGTCCGAGGTGCCACACAGTTGAAGTTGATCGGCCTCGGTCGGCGGCGTTTCGGTCCGTCCGATGGCGGGCGCGTCGCATGCAAGCCAGTTGCGCACGATCTCCTGCCCCTCTCCCGAATCGATCGAGGGAAGCTTCGATTCGTCCTCGCGCAGCCATGGCGTATTGTTCTGAACGTTTCGTCCAGCCTCGCCCGGCGGCATCGCGCCGGCACGCATCTCTTGGATCATACTCTCGGCCCAGTTGATGATGTTCCCCTGGTCGCCATGGAAACGCTGAACGCGGTCTTCGTACGGCGGATTGGTTTGGCACGCCGCCACATCTCCGGCGCAGACCAGGCTCAGATCGAAATTCATGCCCGCGGGCGCGCCGATGCGGTCGGCGCCGCTCGCGAACGGCGCGTGGCAGAACGTCCCGTCACCACACGACGACTGCACCAAGGCCTGTCCCTCGTACATGGGCATGCCATCGTTGATGCGATACGCGATATCGAACGCCGCCGGTCCGTCGATCGGCGTGCCGTCCGGTGTCATCCCGTCGAGGTTGCACTCGCCGAGGTCGCGCTTGCAACCGAGCATCGCGGTGGCGAGGACGAACAAGGAGCAAGCAAGGAGGCGGCCGCTGGGCATCTGAGGCGCCAAATTGCGACCGTTGCCGCGTGGAGTCAAGCAAGGCGCAGGAGCGAGCGCTCAAGCAGCGGGTCGAAGGTGCTCGAGGCGATCGCGAAGCTTCTGGCGGGCCCTGACCTCGAGCTGCCGAACCCGTTCTTTGCTCACGCCCATTTCGCGCCCTAGCGACTCCAGCGTCCGCGGCTCGTCGGACAGGATCCTCGCCTGGATGATACGCTGCTCACGCTCGGTCAGGCTTTCCATCGCCTCTCCGAGCGCCTCGCGTACGTGGTAGACCGCCTCGGAACGCGCCACGGACTCCTCGGGGGTCGGCTGCTTGTAGCTCATCCGCTCCATCGCGGCCGGCGCATCGGACACGGTCGCGTCGAGCGAGAGATCGCCACGGGTCAGCAGCGGCCAAAGCTGTTTCGCGCGCGCGAGTGGCATTCCGCTCTCTTCGGCCAGCGCCTGCGGAGACTCGACCGCCTTGCGCCGAAACGCGCGCATTGCCCTGCGCTCGGTGCGTGTGGTCCCCAATCGGACGATTCTGTATGAACGAACGACGTAGTCGCGGATCTCCGCGCGAATCCAATACGCTGCATAGGTGATCAGGCGGCACTTCTTCTCGGGGTCGAACTTCGCCGCTGCCTTGAGAAGGCCGAGGTTGCCCTGCTGGACGAGATCCTCGAGCGGCACGCCCCAGCGCCTGTACTCGCGCGCAATCGCGATCACAAATGGCAGGCTCGACTCGATCAACTGAGCCCCAGCGCGCTCGTCGCCGTCCGCCCAGAGTTGTGCGAGCTCGCGTTCGGCTTCGGCATCGAGGATCTCGACCCGCTTCAACGAGGCGCGGTATCGGTCTAGTGCCGTCGCGGAGATAATCGTCGCCATATTCCGCAACACACTGCAGTAAGTGTGCCGGAAGACGTCTGGCGCAAAACATCGGCGAAAACCCAGAAAGTCAGGCTATGACGCGGCATTTTGCCACGTAGGGCCGCCTGTTCGCCGCGGCAAGTGCGGCAAGTGCGGCAAAAATTGCGCCGCGGCGCAAGATCCGCGGATGCACAAGTTCGCTGGATTTTTCCGTGTGCGCTTTGCTGACCTAAACAGGTGTGCTAGTTTCGTCCTGTGGAAGTCGTCCTTCGCAAAGTTGGCCGGAAATCGGGTCGCGCGGTGGTGGGGCGTCTTCTGCGACCGCCCAGAAAGGGCTCGGTCGTAGTCATCGAGTTCGCCGACGGCCTGCACGAGTATGTGACCACGCCCGTCAAGCGCGTGCTTCAGCTTTGCGGCCAGGACACCTACTACCTGCAGACGGCAAACAGCCGGTACCGGCTCGAAGTTCGCTCGAACGAGTCGGGCGTCATCGATCAGCCGGTCGCGAACTGAGCTTCACTCTGCATCAGCGCGCCGAGCTTGCTCACCAACTGATCGAGCACCTCCTGTAGCTGCGCGAAGTCGTTCTTCTTGATCTCGCTCGTACGCTCGTCGACGTAGAGCGCTCGGTTGAGCTCGATCTGCACGGCGTGTTGGCCCCGCTTGGGTGCGCCGTAGCTCGAAGTTGTCCAACCGCCTCGATACGGATCATCGTGTTTCACACTCAGGCCCGCCCCCCGGAAATGGGCGTCGACCAAATCGATGATGCGACCATCCGCCGTGGATCTCCCGCGGGTGCCGGGCACGACATCCGCGCGCCGCACTTGCCTGCCGCCAAAGACGCGCCGTCCCGCGGAAGGCATCGAGTGCGCGGCGAGGATCGCGACATGCCCATGCTCTTTGCGCATCCGTGCTGCCACCTGGCGGAGCGTTTGATGATACGGCTCGTAGTAGCGCTCGAGGCGCCGTGCGAACTGATCGATCGTGAGCGG
>JBATLA010000451.1:0-2117 GCA_049669945.1 Polyangiales bacterium
GGTGGGCCATCCTGGACTCGAACCAGGAGCCAATGGATTAAGAATCCACTGCTCTACCACTTGAGCTAATGGCCCGTTTTGCCGCCTGCTGCGGCACACCCGGAAGGATTCGAACCTTCGACCTACGGATTCGAAGTCCGGCGCTCTATCCAGCTGAGCTACGGGTGCTTTGCCCCGTGGTGGCGAAGCCACTTTACGGGGCGGTGTTCAAAGAATCTTTCAAAGAGTTGGGGTGAGTGACGGGAATTGAACCCGCGACTCCCGGAGCCACAATCCAGTGCTCTACCACTGAGCTACACCCACCAAAGGGGCCGGAGTCTAGCGTCAGTTTCGCCTTAGGCAAGGCTACAAACAGCGGCCTTTTTCGTAATACCTTCGGGCCCACTCGGCCATGGCGATGCCGGCCGCCACGCTGATCGGGTAGCTGTGATTGATACCGAACATCGGGATGGCCAGGACCTGGTCGGCGGCCTCCAAGAGCCCCGGTGAGCAGCCGTCGTCCTCGTTGCCGAAGATCAGGACGGCGTCGTCCGGAATCTCGGCCTCCCACATGCCTGTTTGGGCATGGTCTTTCTCGAAGGCCACGAGCGGCCAGCCGGCCTTCTCGGCCGCATCGAGAAACGCCCGCTCGGTCGGAAGCTCCACGATGTTCTCGTAGCGCTGCATCCCCATCGCTGCGCGCTCGTACCAGGGTTCGGTCCCGATCAGGATGATCTCCTTGGCGAGAAACGAATGCGCGGTCCGGATGATCGAGCCGATGTTGAAAGGGTTCTTCGCTCGGTCGATCGCGATGCGGAACGGGTGGCGGATGCGGTTGAGCTCACTCCGGATCTCCTGGCGCGGCATCTCGAACGGCGGAACGTGGGCCATCTACTTCCACTTGATCGAGCAACCCATGGAGGGGATGTGCTCGAAGTCGACCGCCTCAGCCGCAAGCGCCGCGTCCAGGAGCTCGCGAAGCTCGCTGCGCGTCACCTTACCGGGCTCTTTCCAGTTGTCGTCGATGCGACCGTTGTAGAGAAGCTTCCGGCCTTTGTCGAAGACGAACACGTCCGGCGTGCACGCCGCGTCGTAGGCGCGCGCGACCTCTTGGCTCTCGTCGCGCAGATACGGGAAGTTGAAACCCTTCGCTGCGGCCCGCTCCTTCATCTTGTCGAAGGAGTCGTCGGGATAGTTGTCGGCATCGTTTGGGTTGATCGCCACGAGCTGTACGCCTTTGTCCTGGTAGTCCCTTTGAATCGCGATGAGTCGATCCTCGCAAGCGATGGCGTAGGGGCAGTGGTTGCAGGTGAAGACCACGACCAGCAGCTCGGCATCGGCGAACGAATCGAGCGAGCGGGTCTCGCCATCCACCCCCGGCAGCGAAAACGGCGGCGCGGCGGTTCCGAGTGGCATCCCGTTGGAGTGCAGCAGAGGCATGGGCTCCCTTTAGGGCAAACATGCTAGATTTGCCATGCGAGATGGGGGAAGAGGTGGCGAATCACGATCCGCTGATCGGGGCGACCCTCGGCGGGCTCTACCGGGTCGAGCGCTTGATCGGCGTGGGCGGCATGGGCCGCGTTTACCAGGCTACCCACACCCTCCTCGGCAAGGACTTCGCCATCAAAGTCCTCCCCGAAGGGCGCGCCAACAGGCCCGACGCCACCGAGCGCTTCCTCCGCGAGGCTCGCGCGGCCTCGCAGATCGAGAACGAGCACATCGTCGAGGTCGTCAATGTGGACGAGGACGAGGAGCACAGGCTCTTCATCGTGATGGAGCTGCTCGAGGGAGAGAACCTCGCCGACCGGCTCCTCCGGGGCGCCCTCCCCCTCGAAGACACGATGCGAATCGCGACCCAAACCGGCAACGCGCTTCAGGCGGCGCACGACGCCGGCATCGTCCACCGCGACCTCAAGCCGGAGAACATCTTCATCGTGCAGAAGCACGGGGGCGACTTCGTGAAAGTGCTCGACTTCGGCATCTCGAAGATCAAGAACCCCGAGCACGGCGACCCGAAGCTCACCGCCACCGATCAGATCGTCGGCACCCCGCTCTACATTTCGCCCGAGCTCGCGCGCGGCATCGCCACGGTCGACCACCGCTCCGACATCTACGCGCTTGGCGTGATCGTGTACGAG
>JBATLA010000452.1:0-4248 GCA_049669945.1 Polyangiales bacterium
GGAGACGCCCTCCTTGAGCTTGATCAGCTGGCGCCACGTGCTTCCTCCGGCTTGCTGGGGCTGCTGCGGGTCGAGCGACTTCAGCGAGACCTGGCGGCGAACCATCTTGCTCTCGAGCACATCGCGGGCGGCGTCGAGCCGTCCCTCGCTGTTCGAGCGAATGACGATTCCTTCGTCGGTCTGCTCGATGGTGGTCTCCGTGCCCTTGAAGTCATAGCGCTGCGCAATCTCCTTGCTGGCTTGGTTGCGGGCATTGTCGACCTCGTGGGAGTCGACCTTGGAAACGGCATCAAACGACGGCATTGTTCTCCTCCAGGCTCGCGACCATATCACGGGGTCGGTTTACGGCGAGCCGGATTGGACGCCTCGACATCGGCGTCGGCCTTGACCAGCGGCGAGAAGAAGTTGTCTTTCTTGGTGTACTCGTCCACACGGAACGCGAACTTGTAGCTCGGCGCCGAGCGCATGTTGCAGTCCGTGCGCTCGCAAAAGCGGCATGTCGTGCCCACGGGAACCGCCATCTTCTTGGGATCGGCGAATGGCATGTCGTCGGCATAGGCGAAATGCTTCGCGTTGTCGGCGTGGGTCCCGAGGCCGATGCTGTACGTCGTGCCTTTGACCAGCGAGCCCTGTTGCGGCTCGCTGACGACCTTCGCAAAGCAGAAGTAGGTCGAGCCGTCAGGGAAGGCTGAGTACTGCTTGGCGATTACGTTCGGCGTGAGAAACGCGAGGTGCACAGACATCTTCGGGCACGACCCGCCCTGATGAGGGAAGCGGATCCCGTCGCCGGAATAGCGCTTGGAGATATTTCCGGCGACATCAACCCGGAGGAAGTGCATCGGTAAACCCCGACGCCGCGGATCGGACAGATTGCACATGCGGTGTGCCACAGTCTCGTACGACGACTCGAAGAGCTGAGCCAATAGCTCGACGTCATGCCGCGTGCTCGTCACCTCGCGGTAAAACTCGGGGTACGGCAGCAGCAGCGCACCGGCGAAGTAGTTCGCCAGATGGATCTTGATCAGCTTTCGTGTTTCCGCGTGCTGGCCGCTGTACCCCTCGAGGATGGGCCCGTGGAGGTTCTCCTTGTCGAACAGAGCCAACCCAACCGTATGGGCAAGTTGAAACTTCGCGCGCTGCTCGAAGAGATCGTTCGAAATCGTGAGAACTCGCTCCTCGGCGTTCCAGCTGCGAATGACAGAGCTCTTGGCGCGCTCCGCGATCCGTCGAACGCGCACGCCTGCTTGCTCGAGCAACCCTCGCTCGAGGTCGTCACTTGCAACGCGTCGGCCGAATCCACAGTCGCGCCGAAACTGCTGAGCGCGCTCTTCGAGCGACCCGAACCAGTTGTGGTGCTGCTCTAGGAAGTCGGTGACCTCGTCGTAGGGGTTGTAGTCGAAACGCAGAGAATCATCGTCGGACTGCTTCTCGCGTTGGGCGATGCTCGTCATGACGTGGTCGAGCTGGCTGCGTGTGTTCTTGTAGAGATTGAAGAGCGCCGTGATCGTCGCCACCATGCGCGGCTCGGCACTGATGCTTGCGAGGTCCTCTTCGCTGAGATTGAGCGAGCGAAGGAGCGGCTCGTCGAGCAGACGGGCCAGCCCGTCCTCCACATGACGCTCGCCGAGGCTCTGCATGAAGTCCTCGACCGCGATGCCGTAGAGCTCGAGCGCTTGGAAGAGCAAGGGGAGCTGCACCACGCGCTTCCCCTTCTCGATGAGGCTGAGATAGGCCGGTGAGATCTTGAGGCGGCGCGCCACTTCGCTCTGCTGGAGGCCCCGCCGAAGCCGGAGCTCCCGCAAACGCTGCCCCATTGCGGCGTTCGTCTCGGCCATCCGGCGCATTTACCGCAAATTTACAAAATCCACCAGGGCCCGGAAGCCTGGAAAAGTGTGGAGCCGAGGCCGCTTGACCCCCACAGGCCGTATGATATTCCAAAATCACTGGGCTCGACCGTGTGAAGCTGTAAAGAGCACCGCAACCGTCATTGGGGCCCAAGACGCAAGCAGAGCCAAAAAAGGGTAGGCTTCTCGGCCCCTTCGGGCGGAGGACAGAGGAAAGGACCGGCGGATGGCGCAGGACGGCAAGCGGGAACGTGACAGACCGTGGATCATGCGGACCTACTCGGGTCACAGCACCGCGGCTGCATCGAACGAGCTGTATCGAACCAACCTCGCGAAGGGCCAGACGGGCCTCAGTGTCGCCTTCGATTTGCCGACCCAGACCGGGTACGACGCCGATGATCCCCTCGCGCGCGGCGAGGTAGGCAAGGTCGGCGTACCGATCTCGCACATCGGTGACATGCGGGCGCTGTTCGACGCGATCCCGCTCGATCAGATGAACACCTCGATGACGATCAACGCGCCGGCGGTCTGGCTGTTGTCGCTCTACATCGCGACCGCGGAGGACCAGGGCGTCGACCCGCGCGTGCTCCGCGGCACGACACAAAACGACATCATCAAGGAGTACCTCTCGCGCGGAACACACATCTTTCCGCCCGCGGCATCGATGCGGCTCATCACCGACTTGATCACCTACACCGTCGACGAGGTTCCAAAGTGGAACCCGATCAACATCTGCAGCTATCACCTTCAGGAAGCTGGTGCGACCCCGACACAGGAGCTTGCGTACGCATTGGCCACGGCGATCGGCGTGCTCGACGCCGTCAAGGCGACCGGACGCATCCCCGAGGCCGAGTTCGGCAAGGTCGTCGGGCGAATCAGCTTCTTCGTAAACGCCGGCATCCGCTTCGTCGAAGAGCTCTGCAAAATGCGCGCGTTCGTCCAGCTGTGGGACCGGGTCACGCGGGAGCGCTACGGCGTCACCGACCCGAAGCAGCGGCGATTCCGCTATGGCGTTCAGGTGAACTCGCTCGGCCTCACCGAACAGCAGCCGGAGAACAACGTCATTCGCATCGTACTCGAGATGCTTGCGGTCACACTCAGCAAGGACGCGCGGGCGCGAGCCGTTCAGCTTCCGGCATGGAATGAGGCACTCGGCCTTCCGCGACCGTGGGACCAGCAGTGGTCATTGCGCACACAGCAGATCCTCGCCTACGAGACCGACCTCCTCGAGTACGCGGACCTGTTCAACGGCAGCGAGGTCGTGGAAGCGCACACGCAGGACCTCGTCGAGTCCGCGTGGGCCGAGGTGCAAGAGGTGTTGAAGCGGGGCGGCGCCGTTGAAGGCGTCGAGAGCGGCTACATCAAGCAGAAGCTCGTCGAGTCGAACGCCGCGCGCCTGCGCGCGATCGAGGCAGGCGAGCAAATCGTCGTCGGCGTCAACAAGTTCGTCGAGAGCGCGCCCTCCCCTCTGACCGAGAACCTCGACGAAGCGATTCTGACCGTGGATCCGGAGGTCGACGCCAACCAGCGCGCGGCTTTGGCTCGCTGGAAGCAGGAGCGCGACAACGACGCCGTGGAAAAAGCGCTAGCCGAGCTTCAGCGCGTCGCCACGAGCAACGAGAACATGATGCCCGCATCGATCGCGGCCGCTCACGCCGGCGTCACGACCGGGGAATGGGCCAATCTGCTGCGTGACGTCTGGGGCGAGTACCGGGCACCGACAGGTGTAGCTGGGGCGACCGTCAAATCCGCTGCAACCGGCGCGAGCGCAGAGACCGTGGAGCGCCTGCGCCATCGCCTGCACGCGCTCGAAGCACGCATGGGACGGCGACCGAAGCTGCTCGTCGGAAAGCCCGGGCTCGACGGCCACTCGAACGGCGCCGAACAGATCGCAATCAAGGCGAGGGATGTCGGCTTCGACGTGGTCTACGAAGGGATTCGCGTGTCCCCCGAGCAAATCGTGGCCTCCGCCCTCGAGGAAGGCGTCCACCTCATCGGCCTCAGCATTCTCAGCGGCTCGCACCTCGCTCTCGTGCCGGACGTCGTGCAACGGCTCCGCGACGCCGGGCTCGGCGACGTGCCCGTGGTCGCCGGCGGCATCATTCCCGAAGCAGACGCCGAGAAGCTTCGCCAAGCGGGGATCGCTGCGGTCTACACGCCCAAGGACTTCGAGCTCGACAACATCATGAGTGACTTGATCGACCTGGTGGACCGCCAGCATGCCGCCGAGTGACATCAAGGACGACGCGCAGCAGGTGATGTCGGCGAACAAGACGGCCATCTCACGCGCGTTGAACCTCGTGGAGGATCGGCGCGCGGAGTCGCATGCGCGCGTCGCCGATCTGTTGGCCGCGCTCAAGGACGCACCGAGGGCCGCGACAGGCCATCGCGTGGGCCTCACGGG
>JBATLA010000453.1:0-2311 GCA_049669945.1 Polyangiales bacterium
GGGTGAGGGCAAACCCAAAACCAAGGAGTCGCTATGGATAGAAAGAATGTTTACGTCAGGGCACGGGAGATCGTGCGAGAGCTGGTCCCTCTTCTTCAACGGATTCGTGAGCACGATGCCAAGTTGGCTGACCAGCTGCGGCGGGCGGCGCAGAGTGTCGTGCTCAACATCGCGGAGGGTCGAGGGAACAAGGGTGGGAATGCGGAGCTGCGGTTCGCTACGGCTTGCGGGTCAGCCAAGGAGGTGCGGGCCGCTCTCCATGTCGCGAGCGACTGGGGTTACGTCGAGCCACGGGTGGTGGCGCACCTCAATCGGCGGCTCGACCGCGTGTGCGCCATCACCTGGTGCTTGAGCCGCAGGGGCTAGCGACCCGAGAGCTTCCAGGACATCGCGCAGACCTCATCGAGCGTGCTGTCCACCTTCATGACACTAGAACTAGGGACGTACCCGTAGGCCACTGCGAGCTGTAGGCCCGCACGAACCTCTTTCGCGGATCCACAAGCGCTCGAAAACCGAGCCTTGGCTGTTCCCGGATCATTCCCATCGGCTTCCGCGATATTGAGCACCACGCTATTCATCGCGCGGTGAACTTGATCAAAGAGGGACCGATCCCGCTTCCGCAACACCGACATGACCTGCCGCAGCCCCTCGGCTGCCTGAATCGCCTTACGCTGAACAATGAGTCCCATGAGTGCTCTCCTTTGCGGCTGTGAGTGGGGTTCACCCCCCTGGACCCCGCTCGCAGCCGAAAAGGACAGCACGATGACCCAATCGGAATCAGGCACTGACGCTGAACGCTGACGCGCGAGCCCGATGGGCGAAGCCCGGCGCGAATGTGCCGCCAAGCCCGCCGGGCGCGGAGGGAGGATTACGGGTGGGGGTGGGTGGGTCGGATGTGACTGAACGCTGGCGCTGAACGCTGACGCCCTAGGTTTCGCTCAGCCTCGGAATCAGCTCCGCGAAGTTGCAGGGCTGGTACCGGATATCGAGCTGGTACCTGAGGATCCCGTTCCACGCGTCCTTGCAGGCGCCAGTCGACCCGGGCAGAGCAAAGAGATACGTCCCGCGCGCAACCCCCGCGCACGCGCGGGATTGAATCGTCGACGTGCCGATGTGTTCGTAGCTCAACATGCGAAAGAGCTCACCGAACCCGGGGATCGGCTTTTCCCAAACACCCTCGAAGGCCTCGGGCGTGACGTCGCGCCCTGTGACACCCGTCCCGCCGGTGGCGATGATGACCTCGACGTTCGGCTCGTTGATCCAGCGGCGAAGTTGAACTTCGATGCGCTTGCGGTCGTCGGAGACGATCACTTTGTCCATCACGTGATGCCCGGCGCTCTGCGCGAGCTCGACGAGCAGCGCGCCCGATTTGTCGGTCTCTTCGGTGCGCGTGTCGGACACCGTCATGATCGCGATGCGGAGCCCTTTGAATGGAATCGATTCGTCGAAGCGTGGTCCCCCCATCTGGCTACCCCCCAATCTCCTTGCTCAGCGCCGCAGCCAGCTTCGCGCCCTCGTCCGGGTCGAGCTTCCTCGACGGCCATTCGATGCCGAGCCCCTGATCGACGCTCGGTTTCGGAATGATGTGGAAGTGAACGTGGAAGACGGCCTGATGCGCCATCGGCCCGTTGTTCTGCAGGATGTTGAACTGCTCAACCCCGGTCACCGCCCGAATCGCTCGGCACAGCCGCGGCAAGATCCGCCCGATCGCCGCCGCCGTATCGTCCGAAAGCTGGTCGAGGGTGGCGACCTCTTCCTTCGTAATGATCAGCGTGTGGCCGTAGCTCAGCGGGCCGATGTCGAGAAATGCGAGGATCAAGTCGTCCTCGTAGACCTTGTGACAGGGAATGTCCCCGCGCAGAATCTTGCTGAAGATCGTGTCCACCATAGGCGGAGCTTATACGTTCCGCGCGCAGCGGGCCAGACCGCAGCCCCTTTACCAATTGGCCTCCGCACCCTAACTTCGGCGGCATGAAGTACCTTATTCCAATCCTGGTCTTGGCCCTCGGCGCCGGCTGCGGCACCGGCGGAGGCACCGGCGGCAACGATTTTTCGCCAGACCCGCCCACCGTCATCGGCACCGAGGAGCGCCCGGCTAGCGTGGCGATCCCCCGGGACTACGACCCGAAGGTCACGTACCCGCTTCTGATGGTGCTGCACGGACGCGGGCAAACCGGCCAGGTCCAAGCGGGGTACTTCCAACTCTTTCCGTTGGTCGACGAAAAGCAGTTCGTGATGCTCTATCCAGATGGAGGCGCCTTCGACTCGCAGGATCGTCGCGTTTGGAACGGCGCGGCGTGCTGCACCGATC
>JBATLA010000454.1:0-1861 GCA_049669945.1 Polyangiales bacterium
TGGCCGTGCCCCCTGGGGATTTCAATAGGCCGCCAGCACCGCGCGCCGGTTGAAGTGGAACGAACCGCGCATCACCACCGCTCCGGTGGCGACAAGTTCCACCGTCCGGATCCTACCGTCCAGGGTATGCACCTGGATTTCCGCCCTGGTGGGACGCCCCATGGAGTGTCCCTGCTCGGTCACCACCCGGACCGGGTTGGTCACCGGCAACAGGCCCCGGTCGACGATATAGGCCGCGGCCGCCCCCAGCGAGGTCCCGCTGGCCACGTCCTCATCGGCGCCGACGCGGGGATGGAAGAACCGGCAGTGGAAATCCGCTTCCTGGCCGTAGGTCTCCGGACACACAAGGGTGATGCCCCCCACGCCCCGGCGGTCGGTCAATTCCCCGATGGCCTCCATGTCGCGGAACACGCCCCGCATGACGTTGCGATCGTTCACCGGGACGATGATCTGATCGAACCCGCAGGACACCCGCTGAGGCCCATGGTCCCCCAGGCTCAGGTATTCGGCGGGCAAATCGAGAGCGGCGGCCACCTCTCCTGCGGGAACCGGCTCGCCGAAACGGGGTTCGGGCAATTGGAGCTTGATGCGTGTGCGACCGTCCGGACTCGCGGTCAAGGTCACCGGCAGGATTCCCGCCCCGGTCTCCAGCCTGATCTCCAGGCCTTCGGGATGGGGCTTGTAAAAACCCCGGTCGGCCATGGAGGCGAAAGCGGCGATGACCACGTGACCACTGAGTATGGCCTCGCGCCGTTTGGTGAAAAACCGCAGGCGGACATCCGCATCGGCAACACCAGCAGGCAGCACGAATCCCGCCTCCATGGACAGTTCGTCGGTGATCTGAAGCATTTCGGCTTCCGACAGATGGCCCGCATTGGGAATGATGGCCGCGGGATTGCCCGTGAAGGGCCGATCCGCAAAGGCGTCGACGATATGCAGGGGGATGATGGCCATGGCGTCCTCTTTCGCTTTGGCGCCAGGGGCGCGCCGACCCGTCCGTCCGGCGGGGCTTCCAGCCAATGCGGGACTTCCCGGATGCCGGGCGAAGACACGAGGAGCTATTGATTCCATGTTAGTTCAAATCAGGGGCCGTCACAACCCGCTTGCCGTGCGACCCCTGCGGGGTTTTTATTCATTGGCGGACTCGGATTCACAGGACCAGCAGCGACCCGGAAGGAAGGCATGATCTCCAAGAGATTCCCCGCAGCGAAGTCCACCGTTTTCCGGGGACGGATCTCCCTGTTCCTGATGGCCCTCGCTGTCCTGTCACTGTTTCCCGGTTCGAACGCCTCCTTCGCCCAGCCGCCCCCCCAGGACCAGACCCTCCTGGCCGACCGGATCATCGAGCTGATGAGGCAGGACCACCGCGACCAGGCCCTGCCCCTGTGCCGGACCTACAATGAACAATACCCGGGCGATCCGGTCATGCTCTACAACCAGGCCTGTCTGGAAAACACCGCCGGGTTGAAGGACGAGGCCATCGCCACCTTCACCCTGGCCGTGAACGCGGGGTTCGATGATATTTCCCGGGCTCTGAACGATCCAGATCTCCAGGATCTGAAATTTCATCCCGCCATGGTCGACCTGGCTCTGGAACACCAGATCCGCCTGACGAGCCTGGCCACTTCCAGAGCCGTGGACCTCGCCTGGCAGGAGCCATCGGCGGCGGTGCGACTGACCTCCGCCGAGCCCGGATCCGGCTCCGGTGCCCTGGAAGATGTCCCGGAAATGGAACTGACCTGGACACCGGCCGGCCTCGATCTGGTCCTGCGAGCGGCGGGTGCCTGGTCCTCTCTGGTGGCCCCGGACATGCTGGCGCCCTGGAACGGGGGGCCCGGGCTGGTGGTCACCCTCGGGTTTC
>JBATLA010000455.1:0-5096 GCA_049669945.1 Polyangiales bacterium
GCGACTACCTGTTCATCCTCGAAACTTCCGCACCACGCGAGGACCCTTCCCTCACAGACCTCCGCGCCATCCTCCGATCCATCGTGATCGACCCACGGCTTTTCTAAACGAGCCGGTTCCCTGGGGATGCAAGCATTCACTAAAGGGCGAGTCGCAAGTTTCCCAATCGGGACGGAGGGTCATGGATTGACCCGCTTCCGGCCATCCCCTACAAGCCGGGTCTCAATGAGGGAGATATCCATGAACCGAATTTTGGTCGTTGCGGGGTTGTTGCTTCTGGGGGTCGTTAGCGCCTGCGGTACGCCGGAGGAAGTTGCGGACATGGAGGCGGCGGAGGACATGGAGTGGACTGCCGGCAATGAGCGATCGGTGGTTCAGTCCGAACAAGGGGGCTCAGAGGGGATCCTGCTCGCACCCAACACTGAAGAAACCGTCGAGATGCAAAACGAGCCCTACCCCGAGTAGTGAGCTCCGACTACCCCGCCGACCTGTACGCGTCCTTGCACGCCGGCACTGAGGGCGACGAGGACTTCTACCGTGCCGTTTGCGTGGGGGCGATTCGCGTCCTGGAGCTCGGCTGCGGGTCGGGACGGATCCTCGCGGCGCTCGCCGATCACGTAGCGGATCTGCACGGCGTAGACTCCTCCGAAGACGCCCTCGCGATGGCTCGAGAGCGTCTGCCCTCATCCGTCGCACTCCATCGGGGAAAAATGGAGACCTTCGATGTTGGAGGCAACTTCGACCGCGTCTTGATCCCTTTCAACGGCATCTATTGCCTTCCGGATCTCGACAGTGTCCGGCGCACGTTCGCGCAAGTCGAGAAGGCGCTCGCGCGGGACGGGCTGCTCGTGTTCGACGGCTATGCCGGCGATCCAATCCACGAGGACGAGTCCTTCGAGGAGGGCTTCGACGAGGAGGGCGAGATCGCGGAGGTCGAGGCGCGCGGCCAACGTTGGCGGGTATTCGAGCGGAGTGAATACGAGCGGAACGCCCAACGCTTCACGGTGCACTATCGCTACGTGCCCGACGACGATGGAGAAGAGATTCGAGCGACGATCCGCCACCGCTATCTGCGTCTCGATGAAGCCCTCGAGGCCCTGCAGAGCGCAGGCCTCGAGTTCCTCGTCGCCCATGGCGATTTCGATCAACGGGTCTACGACGGCGACGCGGAACGCATGATCGTCACTGCTCGGAAGCCGGGATGATCGAAGCACTTGGTCGCGCTCTGGATGATGCTTTACAACTCGTTTCTCTAGTGTTCAAGCGATCGTCGGCAAACAATTGCGTATAGACAAGGCGCCGTGGGCCTGTTTTCATGGTGTCGCTAGCATCCTGGGAGCTGAGTCAAATGGCCTCTTGGAAAGACAGCATCTTGATCCACGCACCGCCGGACGAAGTGTTCGCGTATGTGGACGAGCCGTCGGAACTGCCGACATGGCTTCCGAGCATGGTCGAAGTCCGCAACGTGGTCGGGACCGGCCTCGGGCAGCAGTATGAGTACACCTACAAGATGGCGGGGCTTCTGCTTCGTGGGCAGAACGTCGTCATCGAGCACGTTCCCAACGAACGCGGGCTGCATCAGGTCATCGGAATGATCAGCGCCCTTTGGGAGTACTCCGTCGAGCCCCACGAGGAAGGCACGATGCTCAACATCGAGGTCGAGTACAGCATTCCAATCCCCGTACTCGGTAAGCTGGCAGAGCGTCTCGCCATCAAGCAAAACGCTGCCTCGTTCGAGCTTGCGCTCGTCAACGTCAAAGACGTGATAGAGGCCTCGAGGTAGTCGTCGGAACGAGGACATGGGTCCTCTCCTCGTCACTGCCAACGCGATTCACATGGATTCTTGCTCTCGCTTGCTCGAGAATCTGCCGGTGGTACCGTGGTGCTTCACAGAGACGGAGGCGTCGGCCAGCGGATCACCCGCGCTCGGGCAGGCCTGTGTCGAGAGGCGCTGTTGTCCAAGGCTCCACGAGAACGATCAGGAAGATGGGGTGCGGTCCTTCTCGCGTCGTTTGCTGTGCACCTTATCGCTCTGTCGGCTGTGAGCGTCGACTCGGGCGCAGGCACCACTTGGGAGTCGAACGTCGTGGACGTCACCTTCGCCGTGGCGGACCCGTCGCCGCCCTTAGCCTCCCCCGAGCCGCCCATAGCCGCGGCTGCGCCTCGAGCTCCGGATGAGCCGGCGGTGCGAGTGCCGGCAGTTCCCGCGCGGCGGTCCCGCTCCACCGTCGAAACGAGCCAAGCTCCACCCCAGGAGCGAGAGCCAGCCTCTCCCACACCCTCGGAATCCGAGCTGATGCTCGCGCTCGATCCCAACACCGCTGCGCGCGCCTTCATCGTTTCCCAACGAGTTGCGCCAAGCGAAGTCTCAGACGCCAAACGGGAAGGGCCCGACGCCGCGGAGGCAGGACCAAGGAACTACTTCGAAGGCGTCGGCGACAAGCAGCACCTCTCGGTCCGTGAGCCGCCGAAGCTCCGTCGGCACAAAGACGGCACCCATCGCTACAAGGGCCACGCCTTCAAGGCGATCGTAGAGAAGGATGGCTCGGTCACTTTCGACGAAGGATACGGCCAGGGTCTCACCCTTCGTTTCGACGTCGCCGACGCCATCATGCGAAGGCGCGGTGAAGACCCATACCGTGTTGAAAAGAACTGGTTTCTCGAGGGCACCGAGGAGTTCCGACAAGAGCTCTTCGAACGCTGGCAAGCCAAGCAGACCATCCTCGCGATCCGCAAGCTACGCGTCCAGCTCCTTCGTCTCTTCGAGAACGAAGCCCTGAGCGGCAACGAGAAAGCCGCCCGAGTGATTGCCCTGTTCCAAGACACGTCCGACGATGAGGCAGGCGCTTTGGCGCGCAACACGATCACCGAATTCGTTGCAGATAGGATGCCGGGGGTCGAATTGCCGATCGATCTTCGGTAGACCCCAGCTACCGCGTTGGCGCCACGACCGCCAAGAAGTTTCGGAAATGATTGAACGTCAGGCGCCAGTGATGGCCCGAAAGTCTGCGAGCTGCTTCACGAGCTCCGCTCGGGTATGCACCCCGAGCTTGCGCATCGCAGAGGTCAGCAAGGTCGAAATGCGCGACTTGGAGATGCCGAGGTGGTACCCGATCATCTTGTTTGTGAGACCAGAAACCGCGTAGGAGACCGCTTGCATTTCGCGCTCGGTGAGACCCCGTGGGTCCGTCACTTCTGGCGCGTTGGGAATGCCAAGCACGAAGCGGCGGCCCGCGGAGTCGAACCAGTCCACCGTCGACCAGCGGCCCCGAACCAGCGCTTTCCAAAGCTCCAACGCTTTGTCTGGATC
This sequence comes from Polyangiales bacterium, assembly GCA_049669945.1. GTDB lineage: Bacteria > Myxococcota_A > Polyangia > Polyangiales > Houyiibacteriaceae > SG8-38. The sequence continues at coordinate 3,311 of JBATLA010000455.1, forward strand.
GTGCTCCCGCATCTGGCCTCGGGCGTGGTCGACCTGCTCCGCGGCGTCACGCAACGCTTGCAAGGCGTGGCGTGGTTTCGCCTTGCCCGTCACCTCGGCGATTCGGAAGCCCTCCGGGTCGATGATGATCTCGGCCCCAAACGGTAACTCGGTCGGCGCGCTCGAATCGTCCGTGCGGTCCTGCATCGCGCGCCTCAGTCGATAGCCGGCGCCAAAATGGGCGGCAAGCATTTGCCAACGTTCCCTAGCCCGGTTCGAGAGGCTGGTGACCTTGGGAAGCGGGATGATGAGGTACACGCCGCGACCATCGGGATCGAAAGCTGCAATCCCGAGGCCGTCTTTGGCGAAACCAAAGTGGCGCATGATCGGCCCGAATGCGGAGGAGCCGTGGTCCTCGGTCACCTCGCTCAGGGTCTTTGGTATCCCTGGGCGGCTCAATGGCCAGAGGAGCCTCGTGTCGATCTGGTTCTGCAAGTCGGCGAAGCGCTGAGCGAGGTCGGCCGGCCCGGAAGCGACGTGGAACTGGTCAAAGACGAGAGGTCCAGGCTCGGACGGGCGCACGCAGGTCAACGCGAAGACGCCGAGCCCGTGGTCCAGTACCGGCGCGCCAGCCTCGATGAGCTGAGGAAGCCAGGCCTCTCGCGCAGCGTCGAGGTCGTACGCCGCCTCGGCAAAATCGATGATCGCTGAATCGCGTGCGCCCACTAAGCTCATCAAGGGGCAAGTTGACCCTCAGGTCCATACGCAATTGTTCACTGGGCGAAAGGATCGCTCGGAACGACCCTCCTGGGTGGCCGCAACCACATCGCCGTCACCCACCCGGGTAGGAGCGCCTTCCGGATCGCAGGCAGATCTTCCGAGAATGCTCGTTCCTGCTCTACACTCCCAGTCGTGACCCCCTCGGACATCATCGCTGCCCTCGAGCTCCTCCCGCATCCCGAAGGGGGGCACTACCGCGAGACGTGGAGGCACGAGAACGGTGAAGCGCGAGGCGCCGGTACCTCCATCTACTACCTGCTTCAGGCCGCAGAGCGTTCCCATTGGCATCGGGTCGATGCGGCCGAGATTTGGCACTTCTACTCGGGTGCGCCCCTCGAGCTACTGACCTATGCCGCGGGTGGCGACGTAAAGCGTCATGTGCTCGGCCCGAACATCGCAACCGGGGAGCGACCGCAGGTCACAGTAGCGCCGAATGAGTGGCAGTCCGCGTGCTCGCTAGGGTCTTGGACGCTGGTTGGGTGCACCGTGTCACCGGCATTCGAGTTCGAGCGTTTCGAACTGGCGCCTCCGGGGTGGAAGCCGGGGTAAGCGGCCACGCACGGCCGGTCGGAGCTTTGGAACGGTCTCCCGACTATTCGAAGCTGAACGTGTAGTCGGCGCCCATTCGCGGGGCGGAGAACTTCGGGAAGTTGATGGCGATTAGCTTCTTGGCGACGCAGCCTTGAAAGCTCTTGCTGCCCGGCTTGGTAGTCGCGCCGGTGACCTCGCCCTTGCCCGAGATGACCATTTGAATCGTGACGCGACTCATGGGCGTCTTCTTGAGCTCTCTGAGGACACAGCCTTGGAAGATCCCGTTGACGTGTCGGTTCATGATCTCGGAGACCTTGGTCGAGCTCAGGTGTGCCTGACCTTCGTCGTTGCTGAGGTCGCCGAGCTCGGCTGGCTCGAGCATCGCCTGTACATAGGAAGGCAACTGTCCCTTTGCGCGCATCGCGCTCGATGACGCGTAGCCAAGCCCGGTGTTGCCGCCGCTCGCCTTGCCCTTGGGTGGCAAGGCCAGAGCGTA
>JBATLA010000456.1:0-5389 GCA_049669945.1 Polyangiales bacterium
CGGTCACCACATGGAAGCCCGGCGACCGCGTGATGGGGATCGTGGCGGGCGGCGGGATGGCCACGCGAGCGCTCACAGAGGCGGCGGAGCTCATGCCGATCCCGGATGCGTTTTCTCTGGCGGAGGCGGCAGCCGTCCCCGAGGTCTTCCTCACGGCCTACGATGCCATCGTGCTGCAAGGCGGGCTCGCGCGAGGTCAAACCGTCCTTTTGCATGCGGTGGCGAGCGGCGTAGGCACGGCAGCCATTCAGCTCGCTTCGGTCATCGGCGCCAACTCCGTGGGCACCTCGCGGACCGCAGACAAGCTCGCGCGTTGCGTCGAGCTTGGGCTGACGCATGCGGTATTGGTGGAGGAGGGCCAGTTCGCCGAGCAGGTCAAGACCGCCGCAGCGAACGGCGTGAACGTCATCCTCGATACGATCGGCGCAGCGTATCTCCCGCAGAACGTTCAAGTCATTGCAAAGCGAGGGCGCATCATCGTCATCGGTCTGATGGGTGGCGTCAAAGGCGAGCTCAACTTGGGTCTTCTTCTCGCGAGGCGCGCCTCGGTGCACGGATCGGTCCTCCGAAGCCGCTCCCCCGAAGAAAAGGCCGCGCTCACGAAATCGTTCACCGACGAGATGCTCGCGAGGTTCACGACCGGCGAGCTGAAGCCCATCATCGACGCTGTGCTACCGATGACCAACATCCAGGACGCCCATCGCCGCATGGATGCGAACGAGACGTTCGGAAAGCTCGTGCTGACCTGGTAGCCACCGAGGAACTCAGTACGCCCGCGCTAGAGCTTCAGCGCTCTCTTCACGTAGTTCGGCAGCGCGAAGATCGCTTGATGAAGCTCTGGGTTGTACGCCTTGCTGCCCTCGACGATGGCTTCCTGGCGTTCCTTCACGGGGCGCAGGGGTTCGCCGGTATCGGAGCACCACGTCCAGCTCCAGGTTCCGGTTCCGTAGAGTGGGACCGGCCCGAGGTACGGATGGACTTCCGCGAACATGCTCCGAAGCTTGCGTTGCGTCTCGACGAAAATGTCCATCATCAGCAGCGGTGATTCGCTTTGAAGCGCCATGACGCCATCCTCGGCGAGCATTCGCTTGCAACCCCGATAAAAGCTCTCGTCGAAGAGGACGGCGCCGGGGCCGACGGGGTCGGTTCCATCGAGGAGGACGACATCATATTTCTCGTCCTTGCTCTCTTTGACGTACTCGATGCCATCGATGAAACGCAGATCGAGGCGCGGGTCATCCCATGCCGTTCCAATGCCCGGCAGGTATTCCTTCGCTGCCTCGACGACGAGCTTGTCGAGCTCGATCATGACGCACTGCTTCACCTCGGGGTGCCGCAGCACTTCCCGCACTGTCCCTCCGTCGCCGCCGCCAATCACTAGAACGCGCTCGATGCTCGGCGCTGTCGTGAGCGCGGGATGCGTCAGCATCTCGTGATAGAGGAACTCGTCGTACTCGCTGGTCATGAAGACCTTGTCGATCACCAGCACGCGCCCGAAACCCACCGTGTCGATCACCTCGACTTCTTGGTATGCGCTCCTTTTCGAAAAGAGGGTTTCCTTGACCCGAAGGCCGAGCCGAGTGTGGTCGCCAAACGTCTCGTCGTACCAAAGTCCCATCGGAGTCTCCTCAGAGACTTAGCTGAAGTTGTCGCTCGCGAACAGTGCCGAGCTCGAGCGGTTGCCGCTGTTTGGCGATCTGGAGCTTGGTCCCACGATGCCCGAGTGCAGCCTCGGCGGAGCAGCGAGCAAGTTGCGGCGAATTGTTGGTCTCCGAGAGGTGCATCAACACGACCTCCCGAGGAGCGTGATCGATCGTCGCGAGCAAGTCCCCCGCCTGCGCGTTGGATAGATGCCCGAGCGACCCACCGACCCGCCGCTTGAGCGACGCCGGATACGGCCCCGTCGCGAGCATGTCCGGGTCGTGGTTGCTTTCCAAGAGGATTGTCTCGCAGCCGTCCAGGAACCGACCGAGCCCTTTGGGTACGTGCCCGAGATCGGTCACGAGGCCGAGCATCGTCTCCTCGGTCTCGAACACCAGTGCTACCTGGGGCGCGTCGTGGGGAATCGCGCAGGAACGGATCGCGATGTCACCGATGCGAAGCGAGCGGCCGACCGCGAATGTTTCTCGGGTGGCAGACTGGCGAAGCCGCAACCCACCCATCGCGACCTCGGTTGCGCGCACCGGGCAACCCAAGCGCGTGGCGTAGGTCGATGCGTGCGCCCCATGGTCACTGTGGCTGTGCGTGACCAGGACAGCGGCAACCTTAGGTGGGATGTCGCGGCCGATCGCATCAAACCGCTGAACGAGCTTGCGGTACGACAATCCGGCGTCGACTAGGACACTGGTCGTTCCGGACTCCAAAAGAAGCGCGTTCCCCTCGCTCCCGCTTCCCAGGATCGTCACCCGCACGCGCCACCTAGAGCATGGTTCGAATCGCTTGGCAAGACTCTTGGCTTGCAACCGCAGCCTCAAGGCGCGAGAGTTACGGCGTGGGCAATTCTGACGTGGAATACGACAGCGTTCTCGTTGTCTCCTTCGGCGGTCCCGAGCAGCGCGCGGACGTCATGCCGTTTCTCGAGAACGTCGTTCGCGGCAAGAACGTGCCGCCCGAGCGGCTCAAGGACGTCGCCACGCACTACAATCACTTCGAGGGCAAGAGCCCGATCAACGATCAGAATCGCGCGTTGATCGCGGCGCTCGAAGAGGAGCTCGCCAGGAGCGGGATCGACCTGCCGGTCTACTGGGGCAACCGCAACTGGCATCCATACATCCCGGACGCGCTCGAGAAGATGAAGGCCGACGGCAAGAAGCGCGCGCTCGCATTCACGACGTCTGCTTACGGCAGCTACAGCGGCTGCCGGCAGTACCTCGAGAACATCGAGGAGGCGCGCCGTGACCTCGGGGAGGGCGCGCCCGTCATAGAGAAGCTCCGCGCCTTCTACAACCACCCCGGCTTCATCGAGGCCAACGTCGATCGGCTCCTGGCCGCGCTCGGGACGTTGCCGAAGGAGCGCCGAGAATGCGCGCGCGTCGCGTTCACTGCGCACAGTATCCCCAATGCGATGGCCGCGACCTGTCACTACGTCGAGGAGATCGAAGAGACTGCGCGTTTGGTCGCCGAGGGAGCACGGCAGGAGCGATGGCAGGTCGCCTATCAGAGCCGGAGCGGTCCGCCTCATGTGCCATGGGTAGGACCGGACATCCTCGAGCACCTCGACGCGCTGGCCCAAATTAGTGTCAAAGACATCATCGTCGCGCCGATTGGGTTCATCTCCGACCACATGGAAGTCGTTTGGGACCTCGATCACGAGGCCACGGACTACGCGAACGATCTCGGGATCACCCTGACCCGCGCCGAGACGGTGGGAACTCACCCCGCCTTCGTGGCGATGATTCGGGAGCTGATTGAAGAGCGGCTAGGGCGTGTGACCGTGCGCCAGGCGCTTGGAAAGCGCGGGCCGGCCCCGGATGTCTGCGCACCAGATTGCTGCAATTACCAGCCGAGGGTGTCTCGGCCGCCTGAAGCGGGATAGGGTCCGCTGACACTGACGCTGACGTCGGAGTTGTGGAACTGGCTACTGAGTCCACCTGGTGGGAGGCCTACTCCGGATCCTTGAAGGCTGGATCCCTCTTCATCATGTTCGCCTGCACGGCTTCCATTTGGTTGGAGCTGCCCAAGAGGCTGACTTGGAGTGCTGTCTCCAGCTTCAACGCGTCGGCGCGGGACATGGTCGTCGCTTCGTTGAGCAATGTCTTTGCGGCGCGGATGGCGTGCGGGGACTTGGTGGCGATCAGCTTTGCGGTTTCGAGTGCGTCGGCGAGTGGGTCTTGGCTCACCTTGGTGGCGAGGCCGAGATCGACCGCCTCCGTGCCCGAGATCATGCGTCCGGTGAAGGTTAGCTCTTTCGCGATGTCGAGCGGCACGAGTCGGGTGAGCGTCTGCGTGATGCTCATGTCGGGGATGAGGCCCCACTTGATCTCGAGCACCGAAAGCTGCGCGTCCGCGGCGACGTAGCGGAGGTCGGCGCCGAGCGCGATCTGCAGGCCGCCTCCGAATGCGACGCCGTGGACGGCGGCGATCACGGGCACCTGCACTTCCTGCCAGATCCAGGCAATGCGTTGCGCCATGTTGGCGGGGCTTTTTTCACCCCGTGCGAGCAACTTCTGCATCAGATCAGGCTTCCCCATGAACGAAGCGAAATCGAGGCCTGCTGAAAACGCCCTGCCTTCACCATGAAGCACGACGGCGCGTACGCTCTTGTCGGCCATGATCTGCTCGCCCGCGCGTATCACGCCTTCGAACATGGCTTCGTCGAGGGCGTTGAGCTTGTCGGGCCGCGACAGGCGGACCGTCGCAACGGCATTGTCGATGGTAAGTTGGGCTCGTTCCGACATGGGCGCTCCTAACTGAAGACTACGGTCTTGTTGTCATAGACTAGAACTCGATCATCGAGGTGCCAGCGAACGGCGCGCGCGAGCACGACCTTCTCCAAATCACGGCCTTTGCGGACCAGGTCCTCCACCGAGTCGCGATGCGAGCAACGGACGACGTCCTGCTCGATGATGGGGCCTTCATCGAGCTCCGCGGTCGCGTAGTGCGCCGTCGCGCCGATGAGCTTGACGCCCCGTTCGAACGCGCGGTGGTAGGGCTTGCTCCCCATGAACGCCGGCAAGAACGAATGGTGAATGTTGATCACCTGGCCGCTGAACGCCTTCAGAAAATCATCGGTGAGGATCTGCATGTAGCGGGCGAGCACGACGAGGTCGACGCCGGCCTCCTTCAACAGCCCCAGGGCCCGAGCTTCTTGTTCCGCCTTCGTATCTTTCGTGATCGGTACGTGGTGGAATGGAATGTCGAACTGGCGAGCCACCGGCTCGAGGTCGGCATGGTTGCTGATGATCAGTGGAATATCGGTGGCGAGCTCGCCGGACCGTTGGCGAAGCAGAAGATCGTAGAGGCAGTGGTCGTACTTCGAAACGAAGAGCGCGGTCTTGTAGCGATGGAGACGATCACACAGCCGCCAGCTCATCGAGAATCGCTCGGCGACCTCCGTGATCGCCGTTTCGAGGCTCCGACGATCGGTGTGGAGCTCCGACATGTCGAACTTGATGCGCTGGAAGAACTGCCCCGCCACCGGGTCAGTGTGTTGGTCGGCGTCGAGGATGTTGGCGCCGTGTCCATAGAGCACCTGCGCAAGCGCGGCGACGAGGCCCTTGCGGTCCGGACAGCAAACGAGGAGGGTGGCGGTGTCTTGCACGTCGTAGTGTTTAGCGGTTGGGGGGGCGCAGGGCCAGCACAGGCAGGTTCTACCTGCTCAAGCGCTCCATGGCATCACCGAAGATGTACACGAGCTGGAGGACGCCGGCGCAGGTTCCCAAGACGGCCC